>NZ_JAERVL010000002.1 GCF_016745835.1 Caldalkalibacillus salinus
TCAACATAACATGATCACTGACATCAACGGTCAATCGGAACAAATTCGCCATGTATTAAATGAATTCAAAGAGGAACAGAGCTTGCTCGGCCAGGTTGAGAGGAATGTCGATCTGGACGCGATAGATCAAGCGGGGCTAACCTATACGTGGCGGGTCAAGGAGCTGAAACCTGGTTCGGAAGTCGTCTTTCATTATGCTTATGGTCATTCTGATGAGTTCACCTCTCTACCAGCAGAAGAGCTCCAACAAGGGCTGTTTCAAGCAATCCTTCCGTTAGAGGTGGACATGGAGCCCCAATGGAAGGTTAATGAATACACGGCGAATCAATGGCATGCGGTCGAGGAAGATGAGGTGTCTATAGAACTGGATCAAACGGATCAAACTACTTTCAGGTACTTTATATCTGTCACCAATGATGACATGGTCAGGAATGGAGATATTCAAACAGAACATTTAGATCATGTAGAAACGAGCAAATATGGGCATATCCAAACGGATATCCTCGTGGATGAGGATGACTTTGCCGTTAGCCTCTCATATTATACTATATCAATGCAGAGGATTGAAAAAGCTTCTCTTTTAATGTATGAGGGTAATACATTGATTGATGAGCGAGATATTGAAAGGGTTGAGCTAAGGTCACCTGATGAGCACTTTCAATTATTCCAATTGGAACAACTGAAGCCGTACGAGCAGGCGCGTCATGTGATCAAAGTCCGCTACAGTGATGGAAAGACGTTTGAAAAAGAAATTTAACTAACAGGATTCGTTTGTTCTAAGAAAAAAGGACATTATATATGACACATATGGTGGATATAAACTGTCCTTTCATTACCAATTTTTATAGTAAACATAATATATTAGATTAGGATAAAATTGGGGTTATGGGGAAGGTCCTATATCATTATAGTAGCCCTCTGGCAATGGTGAGGCTGTAACTGTGAATGGACGTCCAGCTATTATGATGGATCGTTTTGCTCAAGGATCCAAAGATATTGTGCGATCAATAGACGGTAAGGCAACCATTGTAAGTGACTCATCGTTATTAAACCAAAGAAGTATTGACGATTTAACACACATTCGAAATACCATGGGTGGAGAAGAATGTCAAAACCCATTCGTTACACTCTGTCTTTTTACGCAAATGGCGAATAACATAACTGTCCCAACAACTCTTTTTAATTATGATTTTATAGATGTTAAAGATTAATCATCTATTACAGCATTTCCTTGTTCTTGTAATTTTTTTAAAGATGTAAGCATATGATTTATTTCTTCATCGGAATGTCTTTCCCATGAGCTTAATTCAGCAAGTATTTTCAAAGGAGATTTAGACCTATAAGAACGTGTTGGGTTTCCAGGAAATTTTTTGTCAGTTAAGTTCGGATCATTTTCAAAATCACCTAATGGTTCTACAATGTAGATTCTTTCTTCTGAATTAGATGTTGCTAATTCAGCACCCCATTTTGCAGCATCTAATGTTGCTGTGAAATATATATGGTTAGATTTTTTGTCTTGGTAATTAGATAAGTGTTGCGGTTCTAATAGATCTCCAATTTTTAGTTCTGCTTTAGTACCATGAAAGAAAGGACCATTATCTAAGACATTTTTATTGTCATTCATACTGACACACCCCTTATATTTTCATATTTGTATAAATCAGTATACGACAGGAACAATAGGAATTGAAGTCTATAAATCATTTATAATTAATAGTATAATGTAAGTAGAGGGATGATTTTGAACGATAAATACCTATTATCTACGCTTTTAAGGTTGCAGGGGTTTTATGGACTGACATATAAGTTTTGTACATAAAAAACGATATTTAATCAATCCTGACCCAATATTTGAAGAACGTCATTTGACTATTATAGGGCTTTGAAAATATAGGCGATAATTAAATGAAAAAAAGCCACCATTAGTCAGGTGTGGTATTATCCCCTTAGAGTAGACAGTGTAAAAAAGCCCAC
>NZ_JAERVL010000003.1 GCF_016745835.1 Caldalkalibacillus salinus
CTAACGTGATTGAAGATCACAAAAGCCAGCCAGCTACCGAAGGATGTAGGGGATAAAATCACACCCCTCTTCCTTTCCAAAAAACAATTAAAAGGAGAGGGTTCAAATGATGGAAAAGCTAATGGGATTAGTAAGAGAAGAAGAAGGACAAGGGATGACAGAGTACGGTTTAGTATTAGGTGTTATTGCGATAGCGGTACTAGGAATCATCGTGACATTAAGAGGAGAAATTGTACAACTTTATAAAGAAGCAGTGACAGCTATTGAAGGACGTGAAACAGCAACAACAGCAGCAGACGGAGCATAATTACTAAACAATAATACAGACTCGAAAGGGCAAAATTGACGAAAGTCAATGACGCAAAGCTACAGGGGCTAACGTGAT
>NZ_JAERVL010000004.1:300000-419875 GCF_016745835.1 Caldalkalibacillus salinus
ACTTTATATACTTGAATCAATATCATAAAGCACTGTTTAAAATGCTCGGAAGAGCATAATGTTTAAAACTGTACACTTCGTTATCCTTGACTTGCAATTATTTGGAGATCGTCCAAGCTTATAATATATATCCCCCGGTCACATAATAAACGTAACTTTACGATGTGTTGGAGGGGGTACCATGAAGACTGCATTGATGGTTTTATGGGCTTTGTGGGATTGGTTATATTTTCAATGTAACCGCATGCAGTACGTGTCAAAAGGAGACAACCTATTTAGGGTGGTACGTAAAACGTATCGTGGACCTGAACTCAAAACAAAGTCGGGAAAATGTATTAAACCAGGAGACGAGATCATCAAGATTCACATATATAATTACGGGTTAGCGAAAGAAGTACTTAACCATCGATCCTCGTTTTCATTAGCCATATATTTGAAGAATAGAATGCTTCAGTCATTAGAAGGTCTTACGGATTATGTCACAGAGCTACCTGATCAACACAAAATTGTAGGTATTATTGGAACGTCTATGCTCAATCGCGGTGCTGAAAGGTTGGGATTCACTACTCATGAAGTGGATATAAATTTTCATTTTTGGATAAAAGGGTTCCTTTATAAATTGATTTATATGATGGTGCATCCAGCAGGACATCAGTACTTGGTGGCCCATGGCAAGCGACTCAAATCAAAGCATCTTGTGATGTCGCTAGAAGAGTTAATGGAAAGATACGCCAAACAAACAGAGTTTCAAGAAATCGGAGATCAGTCATGAGTCATAAGATCCTTGTTTTCACCGAACAAAAAGTAGGAGAAGGTCACTTTCAGGCGGCAAAATCTATCCAGCTGATGCTAAACAATTATCAAAAAGGTCAAGTGGATGTCCAACTTGTATCCGGAATGAATGCGGTCCATCCATTTCTGGAATGGCTACTGATTACAGGTTACTTCACTTTAATTAAAACGGTTCCTTTTCTTTGGAAATGGATGTACCTGCGCACAACAAAATGTAGTGTGTTCCATCGGCATTTCTTTAAATTTCGCCTAAAAAAGCTGTTACACCATGAAAAGCCAGATATCGTATTGTTTACGCATCCCAGCTGTGTATCTGCCGTTTGTGAAATAAGAAAAAACAGTAAAAATAAGTTCAAGTTAGGCGCTATATTTACGGATTATGGCTTCCATCCCTTCTTCATTCACACAGAAATGGACTATTACTTTGTCGCGCATGAAAAAATCAAAAAGCGACTGATAAACAATTACGGTATTCAAGCTGAATGTATCTACGATTACGGTATACCCGTCCACTCGGATTTCGAGCATACGGTGGAGGAACCGAATGTAATCCCTTTTCGTAATCCTCATCAGTTTCATATACTGATATTAGGGGGCGCTACAGGGTACGGTCCCATCCAAAAGCTTGTCCATGTGTTAAGGTCTCAGCGTATTCCTTACCATATCACCGTTATTACAGGGAAAAATCAAAGGCTGTATCGGAAGCTCAGGCGTAAAAATGATGAGTCTACAGTCGTATTAGGTTATGTCACTAATATGAAATACTGGATGGAACGTGCGGATGTGATTATTACAAAACCAGGGGGACTGACGGTATCAGAAGCGATCCGCTGTGGTACACCGATTGTCACCATTAACCCCATCCCTGGGCATGAAGAAGCCAATGAACGTTTTCTCCATGAACATCGCATAGGTGTGCCTGTCAAAGATATATCACTTGTCCCATATTATATACGTAAATGGCTCATTCACCCTTATGAATTACAGGAGTGGCGAGAGCGGATTAAAAATTTTCAAAAGCCGAACGCTGCTCTGCGTATCGTACAAACGTTATTAGAGCAGACAAAATAATGATTCACTCTGCTTTTTAGAAATAAGGGTAATAAACGGATAACGAAAGGAATGACACCTTCTTTGCCGAATGATATCAAAGGAGGTGTTTTAAAAAATGAAACAGGCAGCGTATAGAAGAGAAAAGCTACTCAAACATGTTACACAAGGTGAGGGTATGGTCATTACCCAACCTAAAAATATTTTTTACCTCACAGGTTTTGATACAGATCCTCATGAACGTTTTATGGGGTTATGCTGGAACGGTGAGAGTTGGACGCTTATCTTACCACAATTAGATCAGGAAGCGGCTACACAGGTGATAGATGGTCATATTCAGATTTTAGGTTATAGAGACGATGAACCCGCCTCCCACGTTATCCAAAAATACATTCAGGGCTCACCAGTAGAAATGTTATGGATAGAAGAAAGCGTACTCACTTATGAAAGGGTCAGGTGGTTACTTGATAGCGGCAAGAACCTCTCCTTTAAAGACCTCACGCCAATCCTCCATCAGCTCAGGATGTTAAAGTCTGACGAGGAAATAAGCGCACTCAAAGAAGCATCACAAAAAACAGATCACATTTTACAACAAGCACTAGCGCACTTTACACCCAGGATGACAGAAATAGAACTTGTGGCTGAGATTGAGTATCAAGCAAAACGCACTGGAGCCACACAGATGTCATTTAATACCACGGTACTAGGCGGCCACAAATCAGCGTTGCCGCATGGAAATGCTGGGAAGCGTTTATTGGATAACGGTGTCATGCTTATTGACTTTGGTATTGTTTACAACGGTTATTGTTCCGATATGACACGAACTTTCCATATAGGTGAATGGGAAAACCAGATAAAAGAAGTGTACGATGTTGTCTTGGAAGCGGAGGAATTGGCTATAACGTCGGCTAAGCCCGGGATGACTTTTGAAGCCTTAGACCAGATGGCTCGCGAGTATATTACCGAGCATGGATACGGAGAGTATTTTATACACCGTCTAGGTCACGGTATGGGAATCGAAGTTCATGAAGCCCCTTCTATCGGGAAAGGGAATCTAAACAAGATTGAAGAAGGCATGGTCTTTACGATAGAACCGGGTGTATATGTACCAGAACGAGGGGGCGTTAGAATTGAAGATGCCGTATACGTCACCTTAGATGGTGCCAAGCCTTTAACGTCGTTCCCCAAGAAGAATCATGAAGTGGTACTTAAAAGGTAAATTTTCCACTAATTGCAACGTAATTTGATGTATTGATTTCACTCTTCCTTCACAAGATAGTAGTACAACAGCAGAGGAGGTGAATCAATATGCCAAGCAACAGAAGTAACAACAGTAACCAACTACTAGTACCTGGCGTACAACAAGCTCTTGATCAAATGAAATTTGAAATCGCACAAGAATTCGGAGTACAACTTGGTGCGGACACAACTTCTCGTGCTAACGGATCTGTTGGTGGAGAAATCACTAAGCGTCTAGTTCAAGTAGCTGAACAACAAATGGGAGGACAATCTCCTCAACAATAATGGCTGTGGATATGAAGGGAACCAGACATCTGGTTCCCTTTTTTGCTTGACTTCAGATTCGTGTTCCGAAATAATGAGGTCAAAAAGAGATGAGGAGAAATAACCATGTCATTAAAGTTATTTGTGAATGGGTACATACATACTTTTGACGAGGATGTCCCGTATGCAACGGCTGTTGCGGTACAACATGGCCGAATTGTTGAGGTTGGGGAAAGTGATCGCATTCTCTACAAGTACAAGCACGATGCTGCTGATATCATTGATTTACGTCAAGGAACGGTCTTACCAGGTTTAACGGATAGTCATATGCACCTCATCGCTCATGGTCAAAAGCTAAAAGCTTTGGATTTTTCAGCGTGTCAGAGTGCACAAGAGATGAGAGCGCTATTAGAGGAAAAAGTGAGGCAAACACCTCAGGGAGAATGGATTCTTGGACTAGGTTGGAATGAAAACAATTTTCCTGACAAAAAGATCTTCACCAAAGAGGAATTGGATGATATTAGCTCAACCCACCCTATCTTTTTGACCCGGATTTGTGGCCATGCGTATTTGGCAAATTCTAAAGCGATGAAAATCAGTGACATTTCTGATCGAACGCCCGATCCATCCGGTGGCAAGATTATGAGAGATCAACAAGGACAGCCAACAGGGTTATTTTTAGAACAAGCAGGATTACTGATATATCAACACGTGCCGGATGAATCCTATGACGACCTAAAAGAGGCACTACAGCTTGCCATTAAAGATTGCTGGCGTCTAGGGATTACCGGGTGCCATACGGAGGACGTTCGCTATACGGGTAGCTATCTACGCACCATGCAATTGTTCCAAGAAGTGATTAGGGAAGAAAGACACCCTTTTCGAGTGCACGAACTCGTCTATCATGATTACCTAGAAGAGTATGTGGCATCAGGTGATACGTACGGATCAGGTGATTTATATATTGAGGCGGGAGCTGTGAAAATCTTTGCTGATGGCGCTATGGGAGGTAGAAGTGCGCTCCTTAAGCAGCCCTACTCTGACGACCCTTCAACGAATGGTGTGGCCATTCACTCACCTGAGAGGTTAAAGGATATCGTGGCTAAGGCCAGATTATATCATCTGCCGGTAGCTGTACATACGATCGGTGATTTAGCTTTAGACATGACTTTAGACGCTCTAGAGGACCATCCCGTGTCTGCAGGACAAATAGACCGTATTATCCACGCCCAAGTCTTAGACCAAACATTATTGGAAAGACTTCAGAAACTGCCCGTTGTTGTGGACATACAGCCTCGTTTTGTGGCGTCAGACTTCCCGTGGATTGCAGAAAGGCTAGGTCCAGATCGTTTACCTTGGAGTTATGCGTGGAAGACACTCTTAGAGGGCCAGGTCGCTTGTGCAGGAGGATCAGACGCACCTATAGAGCCCGTTAATCCTTTGTTAGGGATGCATGCAGCTGTGGCTCGGACGGTACCCGGAGAAGCACCACACGAAGGATATGGTCCTGAACAAAAATTAACCATGAATGAAGCTGTAAAGCTATTTACAGTAGGCAGCGCCTATGCAGAAAGGAAGACTGAATTAAAAGGAAGTATTAAAAAAGGTAAATTAGCAGATTTTACAGTTATTAACAAAAATATTTTTCATACACATAACGTAGATGACTTATTAACAACAGAAGTGATTATGACGATTGTCAATGGCACAGTTGTGTACCAAGCTTAGATATTGTAAAATATTTCTTAATTGCTGTTTTGAAAACAGACACTAGAAGGGGAAGGTGTGGCATATGACAGCTAAACGTTGGATAGCGTTAGCGATCGCAGCTGTCTTACTCATATTATATGCTGTAGGACAAATGGCATCGGGGGCGCTTGTAACAGCTGAAAGTGGAGATATCCGGGAAGAAGTACTTGAACAAGGAAACCTTGATAAAATAGCCGTTATTGATGTCGAAGGTGTGATCATGGATCAACCGCAAGGCGCTTTTCAACAAGCGGGCTACCATCACAAGACCTTTATGGATCAACTCGAGCATGCTTTTGAGGATGACCAAGTGAAAGGGATCATTCTGCAGATTAATTCGCCCGGAGGTGGCGTTGTTGAAAGTGATGAAATATATCATAAAATTAGAGATTTTAAAGAAGAATACCCGGATAAACCTATCGTGACATACATGTCCAATACGGCTGCATCCGGAGGATATTATATAGCAGCACCGACTGACAAGATTTATGCCAACCGTTCAACCATTACGGGGTCAATAGGTGTCATTATTAGTACATATGATATTTCCGAACTAGCAGAGAACTGGGGAATCAAAGATAATTCCTTCACAAGTGGCCCGCACAAGGATATTTTATCCCCTATGAGGGAGACAACCGATGAAGAGAGGGAGATCATTCAATCGATCGTTGATGAAATGTATGATCAGTTCGTGGACGTTGTGGATCAAGGGCGTACAAATCTCAGTAGACAAGAGGTTGTTGAACTAGCAGACGGTCGTATCTATACCGGAGGGCAAGCTCAAAGGGCTGGGCTTGTAGACGAGATAGGCTTTTTAGATGATTCGATCGCTGGTGTTTCGGATTTAGCAGGAGTTGAGAACCCGACCGTGGTGAGATATAAACGTTCCGGTATGGCTTTTATGAATGAGTATTTTGGCGTGATTGGTGATTTTGGCAGTCGTTTTGAACGCACCGGGCTACAAGATTTCTTCCATGCACCTAATCAACCTTACGCCATGTACCTTATGACATGGTAACGGAGGTGATTTGATGGAACGACACAATGATCAACAGCATGTGCGAGAAACTGAATTAAACCAGCATGATGAAGATATGGCTAACGCCGAGGCAGGGGAAGATCAGCTGGTACAGGAAGACCAGACACAGGTTAACACAGAGCCGATGCATGATCACAAGCAACGGTATGTGTTAGCGGGAATAGGCCCTAGGTTTATTGCTTACCTCCTGGATCTCTTGCTTATCGGTGCGATTTTTTTCTTAACAGTGCAACCTGTGCTGTATCTGGTAGGGGCAGAGTTGTATACCACAGAAACCTTTAGTGCCTATGTGATCTTGTCTTCTCTCATAGGCTATCTATATTTTGTTGTCATGACAAAAATATGGGGGCAAACCCTTGGTAAGATGATTTTTGGCCTTCGAGTGGTCCGAAAAGATGGTGCATCATTAGACTGGGGGACGGCATTCTTTCGAGAAGCTGTAGGCAAATTTATTTCAAAGCTGTTTGGGATTCACTTAGGATTTATATGGGCATTGTTTTATCCCAAGAGGCAAGCATGGCACGATCTGATTGGTGACACGTATGTAGTGATGGAGCAAGAGGTATATAAACGTCAGTATGTTGAGGTATAGTATACCTTCTGACGGTAATAAGCAGCTTTCAGGTGTAGGGACAGCTTAAGAATCGGTAAAATAATGTAATTGTAATAAAACATCGTAATAAACATTGTGCAGGAAGGGAAAACACCCTTCCTTTTTTGTATGAGACCAGAAGAGATTGACGATACTGAGGGCAAGAGGTGGTCTCATGCAAGTTGTATTAGCTATATTTCTAGCTTGGATTATTTTTTTTATCATCATCTTGTTCACACAGGTGCAGGTCACTATACATGTTCAACGAAAAGGTGCCAATGACAAATTAAAGACCAAAGTGATGGCTTGGTTCGGGCTCATACACCTCGAAACGGAGACCCCGATTGTAAAATTGCAGGGTGATATGACAGGGGCCGAATACCAGATGGAATTGAAAAGTCCGAATATGTCACTGGACGAATCAAGTTTTAAAGTGACGCCAAACGAAGCCACTCAGATCCAGTCACGTTTGCTCACCGTTATTCAAAGGGTTCATCACTTACATGTTGTGCTGAAACGATTTCTTAAAACCATTCACCTGCTAAAATTTGAGTGGCGCACAAGTATAGGTACAGGGGATGCTGCTGAAACGGGCGTGATTAGTGGTATCGCTTGGAGTACGAAAGCAGCCGTTGTGGGCGTCATTCAAACGTACCTTAGCTTGAGAGCCTTACCGAGGTTTGCAGTAAAGCCCCATTTTCAAGAAAAAAAGATAGAAACAGAGCTAAGATGTATGATTCGACTGCGGATTGGGAATGCTATCTTAGCAGGAATACGTATGCTACTTAATCTTAGAAAAAGGCGTGATGTAAAATGGCAGAGCACCCAATTCAAGGCTTAATGAAAACCGCCATGGAAAACTTAAAGGAAATGGTGGATGTCAACACGATCGTTGGCGATCCTGTCGAAACTCCTGATGGCAGTGTGATTCTGCCCGTTTCTAAGGTGGGATTTGGGTTTGCAGCAGGAGGTACGGATTATAATTTGGAAGAAGACGCCTCCTCTTCAGGACAAGAGTTACCGGGCGGAGGCGGAGAAAAAGAAAGCAACCACCCGTTCGGAGGCGGAAGCGGGGGTGGGGTCTCCATTACGCCCGTCGCTTTCTTAGTTGTTAACTCACACGGTATAAAAATGGTGCATATCGATGGTCAAACCCATCTGTATGAGAAAATTTTAGACTCTGCGCCACAGTTATTTGAGAAAATACAAAAGATGATGAGCAATAAAACACAAAAGTCTAAAATCAATCCAGAACAAAAATTCAAGAACGACAATGTCGAATTTTAAGGCAATTTAGGATGTGTTGAGTTTGTCACAAACTCAACACATTTTTCATTTTCATTCACCCTTTTCATTGTGATATACTTTATCATTAGGTTAGCACATGTATGGAAATGGTTTAAAAGGGAGAGCGATATGCTTTATGAGTAAGAACAATCATATCGAACACATTTTTCAGATCTTCGATTCGAGCTGTACATATATCTCTGAACAGTTTAATAAAAATTATTTAGAGGCTTTGATTGATACTGGAGAGCAGCTATTTCAGGGAGAAATGGTGCTTGAAACCACCGATATCCAAAGAAAACGCCTAGAAAAGATATATAGGGAGTTTCAAGAAGATCAATATACACAAGAAGATGTCAGACGAGCTTTTCAACTTGCCACTTTAAAGGGGTTGAAGGAGCATACAGTACCAGGAACGGGTGTGACACCAGACGCTGTGGTCATGTTTATGGGTTACTTGGCCAAGCAGTTGTCTCCTCACCCTTCCTCTGTTCTAGACTTAGCAGTAGGTTCGGGTAACTTATTGACGGGCATATTGAATCAGTATGAGGAAGAGATTCAAGCCGTAGCAACTGAGGTTGACTCCACGTTGGTAAGGCTCGCCTACGTCAATGCCAACTTGCAACAACACGCCATGGATATATTTCATCAAGATGGATTAAAACCTCTATATACGTCGGCTTCAGCTCTGACTGTCTGTGATTTGCCTGTGGGCCTATATCCTAACAAGAAGGTCGCTAAGGACTATGAATTGTATGATGAGCAAGATTTGTATACCCACCACCTGTTAATCGAACAATCGTTACGGCTAACACAACCGGATGGGTATCTTATGTTTTTAATCCCCAATGCAATATTCTCTGAGCCAGGTGCTCAAAAGCTGAGATCATTCATTATGGGGCAATCGCATATACAAGCTTTATTACAATTACCAGAAGATATGTTCCAAAAAGGTAGTATTCATAAAAGCATCTTTATTTTGCAGAAAAAAGGAGAAAATAGTACTAAACCTAAGGAAACGTTGTTAGCTCAACTCCCTTCTTTTTCAGATGCTCAAAAGTTTTCGGCAACACTAACGAAGATTAACAATTGGATCAAAACAGAAAAAGTTTAAGACAGAAAAAAGGTGGAAGTTATGGGAAAAATATTAGTCATCAATAGCGGAAGTTCATCTTTGAAATTCCAACTACTACAAATGCCTGATGAATCCGTCATGACGAAAGGTTTGATCGAACGTATCGGACTGAAGGATTCGATCTTCACCATCGAGGTTAATGAAGAAGAACGTGAAACAGTACAGGATATCCCTGACCACGCACAAGCCGTTCAGCTTCTTATTCAACAATTAACGGGGACGGGTGTCATTCAGGATTTAAGTGAGATTACAGGCTTAGGTCACCGCGTTGTACACGGTGGTGAAAAGTTCAGTGATGCCGTCCTTATTACAGATAATGTACTAAATGATATAGAGGAATGTAGTGACCTCGCACCGTTGCATAACCCTGCAAACCTTGCTGGAATTACAGCATTCAAGAAAATCTTACCGGATGTACCAGCTGTAGCGGTGTTCGATACTGCGTTTCATCAAACCATGCCACAGTCCTCTTATCTTTATAGCTTGCCATATGAGTACTATGAAAAATATGGTATCCGTAAATACGGATTCCACGGAAGTTCTCATAAGTACGTTACACAGCGCGCAGCTGAGCTGATGCACGAACCTATTGAAAATCTACGCTTAATCAGCTGTCATATTGGAAATGGCGTGAGTATTGCAGCCGTTGAAGAAGGTAAATCCATCGATACTTCTATGGGCTTTACCCCATTAGCTGGTGTCGCTATGGGAACTCGTTCAGGTAATATTGATCCTGCCCTCATTCCTTACATTATGGATAAAACAGGCATGAGTGCTGACGAAGTTGTGTTCAATGTCTTAAACAAGCAAAGTGGGATGCTCGGTATATCAGGGATCTCAAGTGATTTAAGAGATATTGAGGGAGCCGCAGAAGAAGGCAGTGAACGTGCCGAGACAGCGCTAGAAATATTCGCAGGCCGTATCCATAAATATATAGGGAGCTACGCTGCACGTATGTACGGTGTGGATGCGATTATTTTCACAGCTGGTGTAGGGGAGAATAGTACACTCATCCGCGAGAGAGTGCTACGTGGACTTGAATTTATGGGCATTTACTGGGATCCAAAACTGAACAAGGTAAGAGGGAAAGAAGCTTACATCAGTTACCCGCATTCCCCAGTAAAAGTGATGGTCATCCCAACCAATGAAGAAGTGATGATTGCCCGTGATACAACGCGAATTATTGCAGAACAACAAGGAGTGAACATAAATGAGTAAACAAATTCCAGTTGGTATTTCTAATCGTCATATTCACTTATCCCCAGATCATTTGAAACAGCTATTTGGTGAAGTTCACGAACTTACGGAACTTAAGCCGCTTTCTCAACCAGGTCAATTCGCAGCTGCCGAGAGCGTGACAATCGTAGGCCCTAAGGGTGAAATACAAAAAGTGCGTGTTTTAGGACCTGTCAGACGTGAAACACAAATTGAGATTTCACGTACAGACGCTTTCAAATTAGGTATTAATCCCCCCGTACGTGATTCAGGTGATACTGAAGGTACGCCGGGCTTGAGGGTTGTTGGGCCACAAGGTGAGGTTGAACTAGACAAAGGCGTCATTATTGCCGCGCGTCATATTCATTTTCATACGTCTGATGCAGAAAGCTTTGGCGTCCAGAATGGAGATAAAGTTAAAATTAAAACGCAAGGGGAGCGTGCCGTCATTTTTGATCATGTACTCTGTCGTGTCCACGACAATTATGCCTTAGACTGCCACCTAGATACAGATGAAGGTAACGCAGCAGGGTTAAAAACGGGCGACACCGTTGAGCTCATAAAAGATTAAGTAACCATAGAAGGCTTTGCCTACGGGCAAGGCCTTTTTTTGTATCTGGTCTTCCTGTACGGCTGAAATTGGGTTCAAACCCTTGTACGGGTATGGTATAATTTAGCACAATGAGATTCCTCATAGGAGGTGTTTGTAGTGAAAAACGATTTACTACAGTTACTTGATCAACAGGATGTACAATGGACGAAAAGCATTGAAGAAGCAGACCAGCGTTTCTCAGAGTGGATGCAGAAGCTACCTGATGAATATAAAGTGATGGCTGTAGAAGTATTGGATCAGCTCGTACTGATGCTATCGCAGTTCTGTCATAAACACCATCGCTTAGTGGAAACGGAAAAAAAGATACTGCTTGAGGCCCGCCTGTATGACGAGGAGATGACACAGATCGAAGAGTTAAGACGATTAAAACTGTCACAAAGACAATACATAGAAGAAAAAATGAAATCACGTTACGTGCTCTACTCACTTGTAGAAGGTGGCGTAGCGGGGACAGGTAATCCCGTTGGCCTGGCATTAGATTTACCAGCGTTGTTGACCATTAATCTGAAAATGATCCAAGCTGTAGCTAATGCGTACGGATATTCTCTGACTTCCCCACCTGAACAGGTGCTCGCGCTTAAAGTTTTACATGCTGGAACATTGTCTAAAGCATATCATGAAGATGCTTGGGAGTGGATGGTCTCTGAATATCATAAAGGAGAAGAATACCCCCTGTATGTCACCGAACACGAAACGGTCATACAGTCGGAATGGCTAGAGACAATTGCCAAACAATGGATTAAGGCCATGAGTCTATATAGCCTGAAAAAAGCGTCTAAGAAAGGGGTTTCTGTCGTTGGCGTCTTAGTGGGTGCCACGCTTAACGCTCAGTTTTCCAAGCAAGTCGGCGAATTTGCATCGCGTTTTTATCAATATCGTGTGGAACAAGAGAGTCAATCAGAAGGAGCACTATCTGAATGAGTATGAGTACAGACCAACACAAAGCGGAAGCGCCGCAGCGGGTCGGTTGTATGGTAATCACCGTGTCCGACACGAGGACTGAGGAAACGGATAAAAGTGGCAAGATAATGATGGATCTGCTCAACCAACAAGGTCATGAACCTGTTCTATATCATATTGTGCAGGATGAGCCATCGCTTATTCAGCAACATATTCAACAGGGTTTGGCTGATTCATCTGTGGATGTGATTTTATTGAATGGCGGGACAGGGATTGCAGAGCGTGATACGACTGTTGAGACCGTAAAGTCAATGATAGTAAAAGAGATCCCCGGCTTCGGTGAGATTTTTCGTTACCTTAGTTATATAGAGGACATTGGATCAGCTGCTATTCTGAGTCGGGCTGTTGCTGGCACAGTTAAGGGCAAAGCGATTTTCTGTACGCCTGGATCATCGGGAGCGGTGAAGCTCGCCATGGAAAAAATTATCCTGCCAGAACTTGGACACGTGGTCAGAGAATTGAGAAAGGATGTAAAGTAAATAGATCCGCACAAAACCATAGTTTGTACGTATGATTCAACTGAATGACTCGACTAAAGTAAGGTATTTGATATCATAAAGGCTGTTTAATGAGAATACATTGAATACAAAATAGACGAGGTGTCGTTAAATATAACGACATCTTTTTTAAAAATATTAAAACTAAGCTTTAACAGGTTCAAATTTGCTTCTATAATAGAGAGAAAGCAGATTTGAACAACTGAGAGGAGCAACAAGGATGAAAAAATCGCTATGGTGGATCGTATTATGTTTACTCTTAGGTATGACATTGGCTTTATCGGGGTGTGTAAGCGGTGCCACAGAGGTGGACCAGGAGGCCTCAGATGAAAAGGAGGAACATGAAGATAACTTAGAGGGTGAGAACGCAGACGAGAATGATGGGCTCGGTGGTGAAGGTGTTGAAGAAACAGAGGAAGAAGAACCAGACACACAGGAAGACATTGGTGAAGACAACGAGTTAGGATTTGAACCCCCATATGAATTTTCATACCCTGATGCTGTACGAGGGGTATATGTCACGGGACATTCTGCAGGTGGACAAAGATTTGAAGACCTGCTAGCTTTAATGGATCAAACAACATTAAACGCCATGGTCATTGATATCAAGGATGACTGGGGTCACTTGACCTTTCGCCCGGAAGACGAAGAGGAGCCTTTATATCCTTATAGTAAACGGTACATAAAAGATATTCACGACGTGATGCAAACTTTAGAAGAACACGAAGTTTACCCTATTGCACGGATTGTGGTTTTCAAAGATAGTGTCATTGCAAAAGAAAAACCGGAATGGTCCTACACTGATGGAAGTGGCAACGTTTGGAGGAATAGCAGGGATGAATCCTTCATTAACCCTTTTCTCCAAGAAGTTTGGGATTACAATTTACAGTACGCTAAACTAGCAGCTGAAGCTGGCTTTAAAGAAATACAATTTGATTACGTACGCTTTCCTGAAGGATTTGAAAAACGTGACCGGAGTTTAAATTATAGCATGGGTGATTATCATCCTGGTGAGATTACAGATGAGAACGGTGAAGTGACTGAAGATATGGTGCAGGCGAGAGTTCAAGCTGTAACAGATTTTGTTGCTTATGCTAAGCAAGAACTAGAACCCTATGGGGTCGATGTCTCTGTTGATATCTTCGGCTATTCCGCGACGCTATCTGAAGCGCCTGGCATTGGTCAGAACTTTTCTAAAATTAGCGAACATGTCGATGTCATCTCCTCTATGATATACCCAAGTCACTGGACACCTTACTTTGGTATAGCCAAACCAGACCTTGAGCCTTATCGATTAGTCCAAGAGTACGCCAAGATGGAAAATCGAAAATTGTATGAACTTGAAGAACCGCCTACCTCTAGACCTTGGTTGCAGGATTTTACAGCTTCATGGTTAGGAAGAGGAAATTACCTTCAATACGGAGTGCCAGAAGTTGAAGCGCAAATCAAGGCTCTTAACGAAGCTGGCATCTGGGAGTTTCTTCTGTGGAATGCGAATAATCGATACACGGAAGGGGTCAATTACTTACCACTCGGTCCAGTGCCTGAGCTTGAAGAGAGAGAAAGCAAACGGTTTGAAGAGGCTGAGCAAAAAGCTTTAGAAGAGGAAGAACAGAGAAAAGCTGAAGAGGAAAAAAGAAAGGCTGAAGAGGAAAAAAGAAAAGCTGAGGAAGAACAGAAACAGCAACTAGAGGAAGAAAAAAATCAACAAGATGATCAAGAAAAGCAAGAAACAAACACAGAGTGACAAAGAGGCTTGGTTTCCGCTAACGCGGGAATCAGCCTTTATTTTTTAAAATATATTTTCCATCCTTTTTGAAAAAAATTGATTGAGAAACCACAATTTAGGGTATAAAGAATACTAAGAACAAATTCAAAACGAACCCGGTAATTTGGACTGTGCGGAAATGGAAGTTGAATGGGAAAGGTGACGAATTGTCCCATTCAGTCATATCCTACCATATAAATAAACAGGGAGGGGCAATCAGATGATGAACCACGATATGTATTCGTCCCAAATTGAAAATCGTTCGTATGTAACGGAACAACAAACGGGCCAGAAAAGTCCAACCCTTCACTCTTCAGTCTACAAATTTAGAGATATTGAAAATGTCATTCAACTGGCGCATCGGTTACCGCAGCCGTTTTTCAATAGTAAACTTTTTCAGTATCACAGCTATTATTACTTAGTGGTGTACTTTCCGGAAAGCCGTTTAGTAAGAGGTAAGGACTGGGTGGAGAGTTTAATACTTGAATACGGAGAGCGTTGTCACGTCACGACACATCGGTTAGAAGAGTACGGCAGAGAACTCATTACAGAGAACGCGTTAGCAACGATTAAAGCTTACTTTAAAGCACTCGTGTAAAGCAAAAAAGGTATGCCTCACTGAGAGGGTATACCTTTTTGCGTGTAACACGATTTTAAGCTTAGTTGGGCGGTCGACTGACACGCTTCCAACCTTGCTTTGTCCTATCGTTCTGTTGAAAAGCCACATCTCTCTTTTTACGATTAAAAGATTCAGCAATCTTTGTCGCTAGCACACCTAAGAATGCGGTCAAGACCACAATGATGACGGCAAACAATCCTAAGTCAACGAAGAAATCCATCATTCCACTCCTCAACGACGTTTTGTAAGCGTTACTATTATTGTAGCCTATCGTATACCTGCTTGAAAAGAGGGAGTCTAGCTACGCCTAATTTAGGACCATGTATGTACCGGCCCATTTGTCATGTAACGCGCGCTTATCTTTTTTAAGCACCTGGTAGCATCCCGGAAACATGAGCCATTTGCACGTCTCACGTACAAGATATTGTCTGCGCGTAATACGTTGCCCTTTTTCGTTCATAAAGGATAAACCGAATGTCACCATGCCTAGGGTACGGTAATCATGTCCTATTAGTGGAAACATAAAAAAATATAGTACAAAGGCGCTAACCTTCAGAGCATGATCAACCATGAGTAAGTGTGGATGATGGTCGACAAGATACCGACGAATCTCCAGTGGATCCATCGTATAAGGAGGTTCAACAATGATAAGCATCCAAATTGTGGTCAAAAACGTCATCCCTAACATGAGCAGGAGCAAATACACACCATCATAGAAAAAGCAAACAGCCCTTGACTGCCAACCTGCTCTAAGTTGAGGGGCTAGCATCTTATCAATCCACTTTTGATCGTCCATTCTTTAAGACCTCCTTGCTATTTATATTTTAAGCTATAAAAGTAGATTCGCCAATTGAGCATAATACTTGTATCAGATTCGGCGATATATTATATTAGATATTAAATAATAATAGTTATAAATTACGTTGGAGGGATGATGATGAAAGTAACTGTTTATACAAGCCGTGGATGTTCTTACTGTGAAAGGATTAAAAATGATTTGAGAGAATGGGGCATTGAAGATTTTGAAGAGAAAAATGTGAGTGAAAATCCGGACTACTTCGATGAACTACATGATGAAGGGATTTTCACAACACCGGTAACTAAAGTCGACGACAATGCTATTGTAGGATACCGTCCGAACAAAATGAAAGACTTACTAGGTGTTGAAGCCTAGTTTATATAACATCTACGAGTGGCATTCAGCATTCAAATAAGGGGCTGCTCCTGATCGCTGGTAAGGATTGAGTAGCCCCACTGTTACATCTCTAACACTTCTACATATAAAGATAACGCTAAAAGATGATTATGCTTTCAGGGCTAACGCTCGTGGTCTTGATCTTCATATTGGACGAGCTCCTTAGCAGAAGGTTTCTGTCTATCGAAGTATTCGCTATACTGAAAGTGATGAATATCTTCATATACCTCGATGAGATACTCGCGTATGGTGTCCTCACTGACTTGATCCCGGGGGCTCCAGTAATACACTTCCATAAGATTAAGCTCTGGCGCTGTTTCTCCTATATCTCTGTAATAACGAATATTTTTTGCTCGTGTGAAACCGTTAGATAAGTAAAAGCGTTCACGTTTGATTGTATCGGGGTCGTCTTCGTCTACGGGCTCAACCTCTAAAACAATGACCTTTTGTTTGGCTTTTAATTGTTCTAGTATATGTCCTCCAACGCCTTTCCCTCTCGCTTTTTGATCCACTAGAACGTAATCGACGAATACAAAAGAATTAAATTCAGCGTATAAAACGATATAATCGTCTTCTTCTGCTTTTTTATAATGCGGATTTTGATGGATGAGATCTTCTAATTGCGCTTTTTTCTTCATTTCTTCTTTTGGAAAATAGTCGTTTAGCTTGTTATACCAACCCATCTTATCACTCCTTCCTCCATATTGTGGCTCTAACAACATGAGTCTAAACAACCTATACCTATCTCATGAACTTGTACATACAACTTGGCTTCAAAAGTTGTCGTTTTATTCAATACATGACAGCGGCCGGCCGTTACCCCTTGCTAAAGTGACCTCCCTCATGCACGAGGCTCTTTTATAAAAAAAGTAGACAATCTCGTAAGGTAATGACAATATAAACATGTGGGCCTAGTGCACAAGTATGGTATATAGCGAATATGGCATAACGGTTATAAATATTCTAATTTTTTGATCAAAGGTCTTGCGTGAAGGGTATGCTTATCTTATAATTGAATCATATCTTATACGTACAAGTTTTAGAGATGGTATCGCTTATTTAGGGAAAATCTCAATCAAGACAGTGCTGTGGGCGGTTTTTAGAATCCAAAATAGTACAATATTAAAGCGTTAGAGTTCTAAATTTAGGCTAAATCGCCAACGGATAAAACATGTACGTACAGGTTTACCGTAGCAAAAGTCTTGAAGAGTTAATGTAGTTTGAAATTAGGAGGGAAAAGTATGAAAAAGCTATTATTTTTACTTGTTATTGTATCATTCGTCCTTACTGCTTGTGGTGGTGGCACTGAAACGGGTGGTGGAGATGCAGATGAACAACTTGTGGTCGGTGGTGATATCGAAGGAGCGACGGAGCTTACTTTTTGGAACTTCCAAGAACTCCATTCAGAGTTTTTTGAAGACGCTGTCATACGATGGAATGAAGAATTTCCTGAGCGTCCCATCAAGCTCGTAGCAGAAACCTACCCATTTGACCAAATGCACAATAACTTGTTACTATCCTTGCAATCAGGGAGTGGTGCTCCAGATTTAGCTGACATTGAAATTTCCCAGTTTGCTAATTATCTCCAGGGTGAGGTTCAACTAGAGCCTCTAAATGATGTGATAGAGCCTGAATTGGATCAAATGGTCACATCAAGGTTCGAGATTTATGCCAAAGACGGCCAGTATTACGGAATGGATTACCACGTTGGTGCCACGGTCATGTTCTATAATGAAGAAATCATGAATGAAGCCGGTGTTGACATTGATGCCATTAAAACATGGGATGATTATATAGAAGCAGGCAAACAGGTAGTCGAGAATACAGACGCGGTTATGACGACAGTCGAGTCGGACGAGCACTTCTCTTTCTGGCCGCTCATCAGTCAGCGCGGTTCAGATTATTTTGATGAAAATGGCGATGTGATCCTCGATAATGATGTCAATGTAGACACGCTTCAGTTCATCCATGATCTTGTACACGAACATGAAATCGCTGTCATCGCGCCAGGAGGATTTCACCACGCTGAAGAATATTATGGATTCATGAATGATGGTGGCGCTGCTTCCCTCATGATGCCTATGTGGTATATGGGACGTTTCCTCGATTACATGGAAGACTTGGAAGGGAAAATGCAAATTCGTCCGTTACCGATGTGGGAGGACGGCGGAAACCGCTCAGCAGGAATGGGGGGGACTGGCACAGTCGTAACGAACCAGTCTGAGGACCCTGAACTGGCTAAAGACTTCCTCGCTTATGCCAAATTAACGGAGGAAGGCAATATTAAACTGTGGGAAATCCTTGGGTTCGATCCTCCTCGTCACGACGTTTGGGATTCTGAGGCCATGGGAGAGGACAATCGTTTTTACCGCTACTTCCATGATGATATTTTTGATATCCTCCTAGAGGTTCGTGATGAAATCAATGATATTAACATTACGGAACAGACGCCAGACGCTCAGCAGGAGATTCACTCAACCGTCATGCACTCTGTGTTGCGTGAACAAAGTAAAACACCGGAAGAAGCTTTAACTGATGCGGCAGAAGCAGTGAGAAGCCGAATCATTGATTAACATATACGTATAGCGTTCGGAGGAAGGCAGTATAATCCCCTTCCTCGGACGTATATTTCTGCAGAGGAGGTAAGGCTGTGCAGTCTTCAGTTCCAACTGAGAAAAGGACAAAGACATCCCAAGGGAAACAAAACCGATTCCGTTTTCTGTATTCCAAAAAGCTGGCACCTTACGTTTTTGTTTCACCGTTTATATTATCTTTTCTAATTCTCTTTCTCTATCCATTTATCAGTGCCGTGAACATGAGTTTTCAGCAGGTTTTGCCCGGCCAAGTGAATTATATTGGCATGGCCAATTACAGTCGTGTCTTTAACCCGACGTTTTATACGGCATTACAGAATACAACAATTTACGTTATCCTAACCGTGGTGATTCTAACGGTACTGCCTTTAATATTCGCCATTGTACTCAATCATCGCCTAATGAAATTTACAAACTTTTTCAGGGCATCTATTTTTATCCCAGCGCTGACATCTGTTATCGTTGCGGGGACCATTTTCCGGATGATTTTTGGAGATTCTGATTCTTCTGTGGCTAACCAGTTTCTTCAATTCATCGGTCTTAATCCAGTAGAATGGCGCTATAATGCGTGGTCAGCTATGTTTCTCATGGTTACCTTAGCTTCATGGCGTTGGATTGGGGTGAATATCCTATACTTCCTGGCTGCGCTTCAGAATGTGAATCATGACCTCTATGAAGCGGCGGACATTGACGGGGCGAATACGTGGCAAAAATTCAAACATGTCACTTTTCCAGCGATTAAACCGGTCGTCATTTTCCTCACAACGATTACAACGATCAACGGTTTTAGAATGTTTGAAGAAAGTTTCGTATTCTTTGAAACGAGTTCCCCTGGTAACATCGGTCTGACCGTGGTCGGTTATATCTATCAGGAAGGGATACAACGAAATGATATGGGCTTTGGTGCAGCAGTGGGGATCGTTCTATTAGGTGTTATATTTGTCGTCAGTGTCATACAACTATTTGCAACGGGTGCATTCAAGAAGGGTGATGCATAATGGATAAGAAAAAAACGACAAAAGAAAAGCTCATATCACTACTCTTTGTCGCGCTTTTTAGTATTGTTGCCTTTATAGCCCTTTTCCCTGTTATTTCATTAATTGTGGCTTCATTAAGTCCAGCGTCGGACTTGATGAGATACGGGCTCACGAGTGAGCTGTTCTATTCTAGCTTTGATTTTCAGAACTTTGAGGCCCTCTTCGGGTCAGAAGGGTCTAAATACTGGCAATGGTATTTTAATAGTTTAGTTATTTCTGGTCTACTTATTATCCTTTCCCTGTTTTTTTCATCCATGGTCGGCTATGCGCTCGCCATGTATGATTTCAAAGGGAAACGATTGATCTTTGTATCGGTGCTGTTAATTTTAATGATTCCATTTGAAATATTAATGCTTCCTCTTTTCCAAATGATGATGTCTTTTAATCTGATTGACAGTTACTTTGGTGTGATGCTGCCATTGATTGTCGCACCGATTGCTGTTTTCTTTTTCCGGCAATATGCGCTGGGTCTACCCAAAGAGTTAATGGAAGCGGCACGTGTGGACGGTTGCACAGAATTTGGCATATTTTTTAAGGTCATGGCGCCTTTGATGTTGCCTTCTTTTGCCGCTATGGCTATCCTACAAGGCTTAACAAGCTGGAACAACTTCTTATGGCCTTTACTCGTGCTACGATCCAACGACATGTTTACATTACCTGTCGGGTTAGCCACGTTGCTGACTCCTTACGGTAATAATTATCAAGTGCTATTTTCAGGTTCGGTGTTAAGCATCATTCCAATTATTATCCTATTTTTGTTCTTCCAGCGCTTTTTCATTGAAGGTCTCACGTCTGGTGGGGTGAAAGGATAAAAATGAAATAGGGCAAGAAAAGTGTCAGTAAGTGAAGAGTCAGAGAGCATGTATAAACCATATTTAATCAATGCACAGGGAGAGGATTATATGAACACGACATTACAATACCGCAACCCTATCATCGAACAACGAGCTGATCCGTGGGTATACAAGCATGAGGACGGTTACTACTATTTCACGGGTTCAGTGCCAGAGTATGATCGCATCGAAGTACGAAGAGCGAAAACAATAGAAGGGTTGAGAGAGGCCAAGCCAGTAACGGTCTGGCGCAAGTATGAGACGGGGCCTTTAAGTGCCAACATATGGGCGCCGGAGATTCACTTTATCGATGGCAAGTGGTATATCTATTTTGCAGCCGCTAGAACAACGGAGACGAAGGACGGTCTCTTTGATCACAGAATGTATGCTCTAGAATGTGCGGCCGCAAATCCACTAGATGGACCATGGGTGGAAAAAGGTCAAGTTAAATCTCAATGGGAAACATTCTGTTTAGATGCGACCACATTTGAACACAAAGGGACCCTTTACTATGTGTGGGCGCAGAAAGATCCAGATATTGAAGGGAATTCCAATCTTTACATAGCTGAAATGGAAAACCCTTGGACGCTTAAGAATAAACAAGTGATGATCTCAACACCCGAATATGAGTGGGAAAAAATCGGGTTCTATGTTAACGAAGGAGCGGCTGTACTTAAGAAAAACGGCAAGATATTTATGACCTTTTCAGGGAGTGCAACAGACTTTAATTATTGTATGGGATTGCTCTATGCAGATGAAGATGCTGATCTGCTCGATCCTGCTTCATGGCACAAGCTTGATCGCCCTGTCTTTAAAACGAATGAAGACAATGGCCAATACGGTCCTGGACACAATAGTTTTACCGTGAGCGAGGATGGTAAGCACGATGTTCTCGTTTATCATGCGAGAAATTACAAAGAGATTGAAGGCGATCCACTCTATGACCCCAATAGACACACACGAGCTCAACTGATTGAATGGGACGACAAAGGATTCCCCATTTTTGGTGAACCCGTACCCGATGCGGTGCGATAAGGCAAGTGTATCAATATCAATTCAAATATAATTAAATTTGAAGGAGGTCATTGATTTATGTCTAAAAGAAGTGGATTCAACAGTTTAAGTATTGGCATTATTGTCGCTCTTGCTATTGGGATTTCGCTGTCAACGATGGCTTTGGCCAACGATAACAGTCATAGCGAAAACAAAGGAAAGGGACAACCCCCTGAAGGAAAACTTAATATGTATGGAGATACTGGAGATTATGTCCCCAATGAAGTGGATGATCCAGTCCACGACCCAGCCCTTATCCGTGATGGGGATACGTATTATGTTTTTTCAACAGGGCTACTACGGAATCCTGAAGACCCAGGCGGCATATACGTTCGCAAATCAGAAGGAACTTTAGAAGGGCCTTGGGAGGCACTTGGAGAAATCCCAGCGCCGGAATGGGTCTTAGATTATGAACCAAATCATCTCTGGGCGCCTCAAGTGGTGCGCAATGGCGACAAGTTTTATTTATACTATGCGGCATCGTCCTTCGGAACAAACCAATCCGCTATCGGTGTGGCTAGCACAGCAACACCAGGTGACCTAGATAGCTGGGTAGACCATGGACCTGTGCTCACCTCCGAAGGAGAAGATTACAACGCGATAGACCCTCATGTCTTCAGTGCCGAAGGGGACTGGTGGATGGTCTTTGGTTCTCACTTCAGTGGTATTAAGTTACAGAAAATGGATGGCATGACCAACACAACAGGAGACATTTACACATTAGCAAATCGTCCAGGCGTCCCTCATAATCCAGTAGAAGCGCCAACAATTATTAAAAAAGGACAATATTATTACCTTTTCACCTCATGGGATCGATGCTGTGCAGGGCTCGACAGCACCTATAAAATCGCGGTGGGAAGATCAGAAAGTGTGACAGGTCCTTACGTTGACCAAAATGGTGTGCCCCTTGAAATAGGCGGTGGAACCATTGTCCTACAGTCCGAAGGTAACCAAGTTGGACCGGGTGGACAGGATATCCTGCAAACGTACGGTAAGGATTACCTGATTCATCATTATTATGATGGGGAAGCAAACGGTATCATCCGTATGCAGATCCGAACCTTAGGATGGGAAAATCACTGGCCTGTAGTTGAAGAGTAAGATGTTAATATGGATAAAATAGACGCGTGGATAGCCCAAATGTAAAATGACGTACGAAGCCGCAGTATATATTGCGGCTTTTTTTTACTAGGTGACGCATTTTTTAGTCAATTGCTAAGTCCATTCTCCAGAAATAATAAAAAAATCATGACAGAAAGGTGAAAAAACTTATACGAAAACGTTGCATTCATGTATAATGCTAGTAACGGTTTCATTTTTGAACCACACAATAGGCCAAAGATAAAGGAAGAGATTGATGTCTGAAAATATTACACGCATACATTTAAACGATAAAGAATACATCTTAATAGGGACGGCACACGTATCAAGACAAAGTGCCGAAGAAGTAAAAGAAGTCATTGAAACAGAGCAACCTGATTCGGTATGTGTCGAGTTAGATGAGCAGCGATACCAATCGATCACCAACAAAAACAAATGGAAAGACATGGATATATTTAAAGTCATCAAAGAAAAGAAAGCCACGCTCTTATTGATGAATTTACTTGTATCTTCCTTTCAAAATCGCATTGCTGAACAACATGGCATTAAGCCGGGGCAAGATATGATCCAAGGGGTCGAGTCAGCCAAGGAGAATAATGCCCAACTGGTGTTAGCGGATAGAAACATTCAGATTACTTTCGCCCGCATTTGGCACAGACTCGGTTTTTTAGGAAAAGCCCAAGTCTTGATGATGATCGTCTCTAGCATTTTCAGCAAGGAAGAGATTACTGAACAAGAACTAGAAAAATTGAAGACGCAGGATATGTTGAATGCCACGTTAAAAGAGTTTACGGAGTCTTTCCCGAGGTTAAAAGAGCC
This sequence comes from Caldalkalibacillus salinus, assembly GCF_016745835.1. Classification (NCBI taxonomy): domain Bacteria; kingdom Bacillati; phylum Bacillota; class Bacilli; order Caryophanales; family Bacillaceae; genus Caldalkalibacillus; species Caldalkalibacillus salinus. The sequence continues at coordinate 323,452 of NZ_JAERVL010000004.1, forward strand.
TCTGATTGATGAACGCGATCAATATTTAGCCCAGAAAATCAAAGATGCACCAGGTAAAAAAGTGGTGGCAGTCTTAGGCGCCGCTCACGTCCCCGGGATAACCGAAGAGATTAAGAAAGAGCAAGACTTAAAAAAACTAAATGAGCGCCCACCAAAATCAAAGGCGCCGAAAATGATCGCTTGGATGATCCCACTTATTATTTTAAGCATGATCGGCTACACGTTTTATTCCAACCCAACAACAGGGATGCAACAAACCGTGAGTTGGATTTTATGGAATGGCTCGTTCTCCGCTATCGGGGCGGCAGCGGCTTTTGCCCATCCGCTTACCGTACTAACTGCGTTTATCGTGGCCCCATTAAGTTCACTAAATCCGTTAATGGCAGCCGGATGGTTTGCAGGGCTTGTCCAAACATTTCTACGTCGGCCGAATGTGGCAGATTTTGAAAACCTCTCAACGGATGTTCAAAGTGCCAAAGGCTTGTGGAATAACAAAGCGACGCGCATACTCATTATCATTGTTCTGACAAACATCGGCAGTACATTAGGGACATTCCTTGGCGGCGCTGACGTTGTCAGATTATTCTTAGACACGATTAACTAAAAAGGAAGAACGATCGCTTCGTTCGTCCTTTTTCTTTCTTTATTGAATTTCTTTACAAAGAGGATAATATAAACCTAGATTTTTCCGTTCACCCTCTGTGAAGGGAGACAATCATTGGTTGAAGACAGGAGGTCTTTGTATGACAGAAGCCAAACGTATTCCTAAACGTTCAGAAATGGATCCGAAGTACATGTGGGATCTCACCCCAATATTTGAGTCGGATGATGAATGGGAGAAAGCCTTCCAAGAGGTAAAAGCGTACATAACACAGTGTCAAGCGCTCCAAGGCACACTAGGAGATTCAGCAGAGTCTCTATTAAAAGGACTGCGGTTACAAGATCAAGTGAATATGAAACTCCTTAAGGTTTACGTTTATGCTCACCTTAAGAAGGATGAGGATAGTACAAATGCGAAGTACGTTGCCTACAACGATCGGGCAAGCAGTTTAGCAAACGATATCCAAAACGCATTGTCGTTCGTTGTGCCAGAGATTTTATCGATTGAAGAAGACACAATCACACAATTTCTTCAGGAGAATGAAGACCTGACGTTATACCGACACGCATTAGACGAAATTAATCGTCAACGCGAACACGTCCTGTCTGCCAGTGAGGAGTCTATTATCGCTCGGGCTGGAGAAGTGACTTCAGCGCCGAGTAATATCTTTTCCATGATCAACAATGCCGATATGAAGTTTCCTCGTATTAAGGATGAAAACGGAGAAGAACAAGAGCTCACGCACGGTAGATACGTACACTTCATGGAAAATAACAGCCGTCGTGTGAGACAGGATGCATTTGAAGCGATGTATGACACATACAAGAAGCAGAAAAATACCCTAGCGGCCACGCTCAACGCTTCAGTGAAGAAAAACATCTTTTACAGTCGCGTACGCCGTTATCCTTCTGCTTTAGAGGCTTCCGTACAAAAAGATAACGTCCCCTCTAAAGTATATGAACAGCTCATACAAGCGATTCACGAGTATCTTCCTGTCTTTCATCGTTATGTGGCCTTACGTAAAAAAGTGCTCGAACTAGACGAACATCATATGTACGATATCTATGTGCCACTGGTGCAAGAGGTCAACATGAAATATAGCTTTGAAGAGGCCAAAGACCTCGTTCTTTCTTCATTGACTCCTCTCGGAGAGGAATATCGTGACATCGTCAATAAGGGGTATGAGTCGGGATGGATTGATGTATACGAAAATGAAGGAAAGCGTAGTGGGGCATACTCTAGCGGTACGTACGGCACACCACCTTACATCCTGCTTAATTACCAGGATAATTTAGATAATGTGTATACATTAACCCATGAGATGGGGCACTCCCTTCATAGCTATTACTCTAGACGTGAACAGCCGTTCGTTTACTCCAACTATACGATCTTTGTCGCTGAAGTGGCTTCCACACTTAACGAAGCACTATTAACGGACCATCTTCTAAAAACAACGGAAGATAAAAAGCGCAAAATGTATATACTGAACCACTATCTTGATAGCTTTAGAGGTACAGTGTTCAGACAGGCGATGTTTGCTGAGTTTGAGAAAATCATTCATGAGAAGGTAGAGCGAGGAGAAGCTCTAACCCCTGATTCTCTAAGTGAATTATATTATGACCTTAATGTTAAATATTTTGGCCCGGATATGAAAGTGGATGAGGATATTGCCTTAGAATGGGCAAGAATTCCGCATTTCTACTATAACTTCTACGTGTATAAGTATGCGACAGGATTTTCTGCAGCGACTGCACTGAGTAAGCAGATCCTAGAACAGGGGCAACCGGCGGTCGACCGTTATCTTCAATTCCTAAAAGGTGGTAGCTCCAAGTATCCGATTGACTTACTTAAACAGGCAGGGGTTGATATGACATCCCCTGACCCCGTTCGCCAAGCGTTACAGGTGTTTGAACAAACGCTAGATGAATTTGAAGCGCTTGTCTTAGACAAATAACCCTGTGGCTTAACAAAAAGGGGCCATTCGAGTATACTTAACGACGGGTGTTCAAGTATACTTGAATGGTTTTTTATTTGTCTTAAATACCAAATAATTCATTAGATAATTAATACTTGTGGTTGAAAAATGCTACCGTGATAAAAGGACTTATAGCTACACTTTGCAAGTAGACGTGTCCTAAAAGTATGAAATGAAAGAAGGCGTTTAGCGTATGAAAAAGCATGATGTGGCCGTGATAGGCACTATATTTGTCGATGTGAAAGGTTTTTCGCATCAAGCTTATCACCCTCAAGGTCGAAATATTGGGAACGTGGCGTTTTTTCATGGGGGTGTCGGCAGAAACATTGCAGAAACCATGGCTCAGTTAGACGTGCAAACGGCGTTTGTATCCACGGCGGATTTAACCGGTTTGTCTACTGAAGTTCTGCAGCGTTTAGAGCACCACCAGGTAGACACCACTTATACCATCCAAACGGAAAACGGGATGGGCATGTATATGGCCATATTAGATGATAAAGGTGATTTAGCAGGCTCTATATCTCAAATGCCGTCATTAGATGAAATGGAAGGGGCATTGCTCAAACAAGTGGATGACATTGTTCAAAAGTCCAAAGCCATCGCGTTAGAAATAGACTTAAATGAGAAGATTGCTGAAACTTACGTGCAAAAAGCCGTCCAACATCAAACGCCAATATACGGGATACCTGGCAATCTAGATGTGCTATACAAGCGTATGGATTTACTAGAACATATCCAATGTTTCATCTTAAATGAAATAGAAACGGAGAAATTAAGTGGTATAGTACCGGATACGATGGAAGACGCCAAGACGGCCGCTGAATTTTTTATTCAAAAAGGATTGAAACAAGTGGTGATTACCTTAGGTGAGAGAGGATGCTACTTTTATGACGCATTAACTGGAGAGCACGGCCCCCTTTCACCACAGCGCGTCGAGGTTGTAGATGCAACGGGCGCAGGTGATTCTTTCTTCGCTGGAACGGTCTCTGCTCTAGTCAAGGGAGAGACGTTAGCCGAAGCTGTGAAACTAGGGACGCGTGTAGCAGGGGTTACAATCTCTATTCCTGAAAGCACGTGTCAGGACCTTCAAGAGAGATTAAGAGGTTAAGAGGCTATATAACATTAATTATACGAACCAAGTTGGCAAGGTCAAACGCATTATAATGTGCATTGAAAAACGCTCCGAGTGTAAAAACTCAGAGCGTTCCTTTTTAATGTCTTATTCAGCATAAGCACCCTTTAAAGCACCCTTTAGTTCAATATAAAACTTTAATGAGTGGTGATCCATTTATCTTCATCGGTTAAAGCATTTAAAATGTGTATCTAATGTCCTTCGTAGTATTGCTCAGTCCTTGTTAACGCCATATTTTCATTTTCAACCAGTGTATCATCATAAAGAACGATAAAATGGGGGATATGAAGATAAAATGAAGGTCCGGGATCTTGCGGACCTAAAAAAGTCATGTCGATGTCTAAACGTTCAGCGTTGCGTGCGTCTTGGATACCTTCTTTGCCTTTATTTTCATAAATAGACCATCCCTGAACGACTTCAGTTTCAGCATCATTTGTGGCATGCGGCTGACCTTTATTAATTGTGGCTTGGTCAAAGACATACTTCGGTAGTGATGGTCGTTGATGAAAATCATCGCGGACCTCAAAAGCCACATGATACGAGCCATTATCTACTGTGAAATTTTTTTGAATAAAAGTGTGACCGAGGTAGTTCAGGCGTTCCTTCCCGTTATTGGCCTCGTCTAAGGGGATAGATACTTGATGACCATGTTGAACAGCTACCATGCTGTGACTGAAGCTCAAGCTATGCGTTTGCTCCTCTAAATCTAAAGGTTCTGTAAACACCACAATCCTATCGTCAAAGCGTGCGATTGATGAGGTCGAATGGAATGGTATCTCTTGAGCACCGTATGGACGTGCCACTTTCAATACCCCGTCTAGTTGGACTAACGCGTCCCCTTTTACCTCGGAATCAAACGTTAAGGTCCACGCAGCGTAGGTTGGATACTGTATCACTTGATCGAAAGTCAGCTCATGAAATTCGGAAAGTCTTACTGTATGATCTATGGCGTACGTTACACCAAGACTTTTGGGTAACGTGATGGGCATGTCATTTCCATTGATACTTAAGGTTGCATCCTTGATGAATGGATTAAATTGATCGATAACCCGTACAGTCTTATGAGGCATATAGTCCCCATAAAATAAAAACATAGAATTATCTTTTGTGATCACTTCATCAAAACTCCCCCGACCCAGGAAACCTCCCGCATGGGAAATTGAGTAGGGTAAACCGCCGGTTGGCTCCTTCGAAAGCTGTCCAGAGGGATGAACGTCCTGCTCCTCTTTTGTCGAAGCAAGAACATAAAGTTGTGCGTCTGTTGTCACAAGCGCGCCTTCAACATGTAAAGGGAAGGTCTCACGCTCCATTTGCTTGTTTCCAATATGTCCTATGACATTGCGTATCAAAGAGTGATTGATCAGTTCTATTTCGCTATTAATAGGCGTATAAATGGCTTCATCTTGCACATCTTTTAACATGGGGAAGGCTTGTACATAACGGTCCGGTACGTTTTTAGATCCTAGACGTTCCGACATCTGAGCCTGCCATGCTGCCATTTCTTCCTTATTTAGAGATTGAGGGAGCTCTTGTGCTGATCTTTCTGTTACGTTATATATACTGGTTTCTGTTACAACAGTGTCTGTATGCTGTTGGGGCTCATGAAAACTCGCTAGACTAGATTGGTGCATATATTCATACACACCGATCACAATCCCAACACAAATCACGGTCATAATTGACTTTTGTAATGTATTCATCCGTTTTCTCCTCTTATGTATGTTCCTTAAAATAGTAACAACCGTTCCGTTAAGAAGACGCTATGAAAGAGATCCACACCGTTTTGTTAAGAAGACGCTATGAAAGAGACGACAATGAACGGATTTATTTTACTCGTCATAGGGCCTGTCATGATATTATTCTTCGCTGGGCCTGTCAGTGTCTGGGTTCTCATCAGGCGTGTTGATCATGTGCTGAGCTGTGAATGTCAGACGAGATAACATCTCATGCTTGATGTCTTCTTCAATACCTGCCCCTTCAATTGCTGCTGTCATACATCCCAACCACGCTTTTGCCCGAGTCGGTGTGATCGGAAAGGGCATGTGTCGGGCACGTAACATCGGATGCCTTTGATATTTTTGGACGTATAAGGGTTCTCCACCAAAATACTGAGTAAGGAAGGCCAGTTGTTTTTCCTTCGTTTCTGTTAGATCATCGGGAAAGATAGGGGACAAGTCGGAGTGTTGGGCGACCCGGTTATAAAAATCGTCTACAATTTTCTCTAATACGGTATGTCCTCCGAAGCGTTCATATAGTGTCTGCTTATGTTCATCCATCGTCAAACCGCCTTTCGTAACCCCATGATACTTTCCCCTTTTCAGATGAAGGAGAAAAGAAGTATAATGTCCCATGGAGTTGTTGTCATTTTTTTGGAGACCATCTCATGAAACAACGCCGTAAGGTCAAGAATGGGATTAAAGTCTTTTTTTTGCTACAATATTCTCGAGGAGGGTTACCATGAGTCAACTACATTTTATCATAGACAAAATGGAAGATAAAAACGCATTTATGAAAGTATGCTATTTTGAAACGTCTGTTTACGGGCAGCTTCAGTCCCCAGAGGAGTGGACGCCAACCAGTCGTGTTCTTGTAGATTCAGATCAGAAACACCTCATCTACGTCGTCGATACACCAAGTGGTTGGGAATACATACGTTTTCCCCTCAAATTGTGGAAACAGATTGATGAAGCACTAGCAAAGGATCAAGATATCGTTTTGGTTACATCATTGACGGACAATGGCGAGGCCCATCAATCTTTCTTGTTAAAAGATTTTAGACGTGAATGCTTAGAGCTTATAGAGAATATGAAAGATAACGCCAACTATGGAGAAGATATGGCAGATATCGTAGAGGATTACTTCGCAACAACCCTTGAAAACGTAAGATAGGAGGGACATAATGACGGCGTCGCACTGGACAGAATCAGAATGGAGGGCCAAGCTTGCACCATTTCATCAGGCAGTTGAGGAACTAAAAATCAAGTTCAAAGGCATAAAACAAGAATATGATGAAATGGGCATACATTCCCCTATCGAGTTTGTCATGGGGAGAGTAAAGCCGGTCCGGAGCATTATTCAGAAGGCAGCAAGAAAAAACATCCCGGTAGAAGACAGCATCGATCGTATGAAAGATATTGCTGGTATACGCATCATGTGTCAGTTTGTGGATGACATCTACGCTGTGGTCCAGCTTATTAAACAGCGCAATGATTTGAATATACTCGGTGAGAAAGACTACGTAAGAGAACAAAAAGAAAGCGGATATCGTAGTTACCACTTTGTTATAGAGTACCCCATTCAAACCGTATCAGGGCCAAAAAATATCTTAGTCGAAATTCAGATTAGAACACTGAGCATGAACTTTTGGGCGACCATTGAACACTCTCTAAACTATAAGTATGGCGGCGAGATTCCAACGCCCATTCAGAAACGTTTGCAGCGTTCGGCAGAGGCTGCTTTTCTACTGGATGAAGAAATGTCTAAGATTAAGGACGAAATCCAGGAAGCCCAGAAAGTCTTTGCCAAGCGTAGTGAGAAAAACAAATAAAATTTGCGGGTGAAAACGAATGAAATTTTTTGTACTTTCGCGTGGGGACCAAACTTCAGATCAATTATCGGCACTCATGAAGCAGAAACTGCTTAATCATGACTTCATTTATGAGGCTGATACACCCGATATTGTCATTACAGTCGGAGGGGATGGGACGCTGCTTAACGCCTTTCATCAGTACGTTCATCGACTGAACGAGACGGCTTTCGTTGGTGTGCATACAGGCCATTTAGGTTTTTATGCCGATTGGCGACCACAAGAGGTGGAGCGACTCGTGTACTATATCACTAGCCAAGAACTCGAGACGGTTGACTATCCACTTCTGGAAGTGACCATTGAGCATAAAACACAGGATACTCAACGTTATTTGTCATTGAATGAATGTACTGTGAAAACGGTAGAAGGGTCACTTGTGGTCGATGTTGAGATTAATGACGAACACTTTGAGACCTTTCGTGGAGACGGTTTGTGTGTGGCGACACCGTCAGGGAGTACCGCTTATAATAAAAGTCTCGGTGGGGCCCTATTACATCCATCCCTGCCTGCCATTCAAATGACGGAGATGGCGTCTATTAATAATCGCGTGTATAGAACGATTGGTTCCCCGCTTGTTTTCCCTGCACATCATACGTGTAAGCTATCGCCTGTCAATGATCGCAGCTATCAGATTTCAATCGACCATCTTACTTTTATGGACAATGAAGTGAAAGAGATTTTATTCAAAGTGGCACGAGAAAAAGTGCGCTTTGCACGGTATCAGCGTTTTCCGTTCTGGAAAAGGGTGAAGGAGTCGTTCATCGATGAAACCTAAAGCACATCAACTCACCTTTCAAGTGAATAAAGGGGAGGAGGGACTCTTAAGGGAGTTCCTTTTACATTTTCAACAGATTTCTCGGCGTTCCTTAAGCCAAATCAAGCACGCGGGTAAGTTAGAAGTGAATGGAGAAGAAGTCACTGTACGAGCGCCAGTAAAAGAAGGGGACACCGTGGTGGTGACTTATCCTATAGAAGAAGAAAGCACGTACCTCACACCCGAAAATATCCCGCTTGATATTATCTATGAGGATGATTTTGTCCTGCTCATTAACAAACCGCCAGGGCTTTGTGTGCACCCAACGTATAATCAGAGCAGTGGTACGCTGGCTAACGCGGTTATGTATCACTGGAAAAAGAAAGGGTGGCAACGTACGTTTCATGCCGTCAATCGATTAGATAGAGATACGTCAGGTATTGTCCTCATCGCTCAGAACCGTTACAGCCATCAACAGCTCTCACAACAGCAGAAAGACAAAACGTTAGTTCGGCGCTATGATGCCTTTGTTCACGGTTGCCTTAATCAAGAGACGGGTGTGATTGAAGCGCCTATTGCAAGGGCAAAAGATTCCTTAATAGAAAGAGAGGTCAATGCAGAAGGACAATATGCGAGAACAGAATATGAGGTACGACAGTACAATGAAGCGGCGGGCTATACGTGGGTCAAGGTACAATTAAAAACTGGACGTACCCATCAAATACGGGTGCATTTTGCATATATAGGCCATCCCTTATTAGGTGATGACTTGTACGGAGGAACTCAATCACTTATAGGTAGACAAGCGTTACACGCTTACTACACGTCCTTTCAGCACCCTCACACTGGAGAACACATGGCTTTTGAGGCTCCCTTACCCCATGACCTAGGTCGACTCGTCTAAGCGAAACTTTTCAGCAATATAAGGCATGGATGAGGGTACCTGCTCGATAGTCAATTCAGGGTAACTGAGTGCGGACAGCTTTCCCCCAAATACACATCCCGTATCGATATTCACGGTACGATTGACGAAACGTGGTTGCTTGACAGGTGTATGACCATAGACAATCCATGCTTCCCCCGTATACACTTGTGCCCAATCCCTTCGGATGGGGAAGCCATCCTGATCCTTTTCCCCCGTTATGTCGCCATAGAGACAGAACGTTTTTACTTTTTTATGCGATTGCCCAATATATTTTTCTCGAATACCGGCATGACTAACGACAAGCCTCCCGTTATCTAGGATAAGGTGGTAAGGCGCCTTTTCAACGAGGGCGATGAAGGCTTTCTTGATCTCATCCTTCGTATGGGCTGATACCTTGCTGAGCTCTGCTACGGTTGTTTCCAATCCGTGAGTAACTTGGACATTGCGACCTAGAAATAAGCGGTATAGCTTATCACAGTGATTGCCTGGTACGTATAAAGCGAGTTTTTTCGCTACTAAACGCGTGACAAGCTTGAGTGTATAGAGCGATTTAGGGCCGCGATCCGTAAGATCACCTACAAAAACGAGTATCCGCCCTTCAGGATGGCGGTAGTCACCGTTATCCTCCTCATAGCCTAACCGCTCTAGTAATTGTAATAATTCATCATAACAGCCGTGAATATCCCCTATGATATCGTACATAACACCCTCCTACGTCGTTTAATCAAACATATAAATTTTCGTACGCATGGCCACGTTGAGCACAATACCTAAGGCAATCATGTTCGTTAATAAGGCACTGCCACCGTAACTGATAAACGGTAACGCTAAGCCAGTAATGGGCATGATACCAATACTCATGCCGATGTTTTGGAAAACCTGAAAGACAGTCATACCGATGCATCCAGCAACGAGATAGGAGCCAAACGTATCATTACAGCTCAGAGAAATCTGTACCATGCGATAGATCATGAGGAAGAACACAGATAGTAGGACACTTGCCCCAATAAAACCAAATTCCTCACCGATGACCGCGAATATGAAATCCGTGTGATTCTCCGGTATACGGGACCACTGTGGTGTAACAAAGACACTTTCATCTAGCGTTTTACCGATTAATTGACCAGAACCGATCGAATTAAGGGACTGAAGGAGCTGGTAACTCATATCAGAAGCATACAGCTCAGGGTTTAACCATCCGTGTATACGCTCTAACTGGTGACCTTGAATGATCTTACTAAACCAATCGTAGTTAACGAAATATAAAAAGACAATGCCTGCAATGATAGATACAGCCAGCAACATCAGCGTGATTAATATGCGCCAAGCAATGCCTGCAACCAATAACATCACCGCAACGATACCAACGATGACGAGAGATGTTCCTAAATCGGGTTGTTTCAGGATGAATGCAAAGGGGATGATAGACAATACCCCGACACGTAAGACTTGATTCATATCTCCTCTTATACTTTTTTCATGTTGCTCTTGGTATTTTGCCAGGAGATAAGCAATGATAATAATGATAAAAATCTTAACAAACTCTGACGGTTGAATGTTTGTAAAACCGACGTCAATCCATCTTTGAGCCCCTTTTTTATCTACTCCTAAAGGGGACATGACTAGAATTAATAAAAATAGACCGAATCCGTAGAGCGGATAAGCTAAATCTTTAAGGCGTCTATAATCAACAAAGAGTGAAGCAAACACAATACCATAACCGATCCCGTACCACATCATTTGACGATAGACGTAAGTTAAACCACTGCCAGCGCTCGTTGCCTGATAAACGGCGACGAGACTAAAACCGGCAAGTATAACTGATAAAAATAATAATCCAATATCTAACTGATGATACAATGGTTTTTCATTTTCCATATCATATCCTGACCTTTTTGTGAGAGTTTTATATTCAACATGTGTGTATGACAACGACAATGTGCGTTTTTACAATTATATATAAACATGAGTGAAACTTGTTTGACAGTTCCTTAACAATTTAACATATATTGTGTTTTTATTGTTAAAAAAGCATGGAAAATCATCAAGGTGGTAACAGTTCATTTTGATGTATAAGAGTCAAAATGACGTTTAAATAATGAACCGTCTAATAAGAATGATAATATAAATGTAGCGCTAAGGCTAGCGACTTTATATAAAATAAGATATAATGGAAATCAAAAGATTTTTATGACCTGATACTAAGAGTTTGTATTAGAGATGAAGGAGGTTCATATATGAATCAACTATTAGAAGGAAAAACATACGTCGTCATGGGCGTGGCGAACAAGCGTAGTATCGCCTGGGCGATTGCACAAGCGTTACATCGATCTGGTGCACGATTAATTTTTACATATCAAGGAGAAAGACTAGAAAAAAACGTGAGAGACCTTGCCAGTACACTTGAGCGTGACGATTCGTTACTTTTCCCTTGTGACGTGACGAAGGATGAGGATATCCAAGACACGTTTAAACAGATCAAAGAGTCTGTTGGTGTCATTCATGGGCTGGCACATTGTATCGCCTTTGCAAAGACGGAAGAACTCGAAGGGGATTTCGTCGATACGTCTAGAGAAGGCTATCATCTCGCACAAGATATCAGCTCTTACTCTCTAGTAGCCGTTTCCCAAGCTGCTCGTGAAGTCATGTCTGAAGGCGGTAGTATCGTGACCTTGACTTACCTTGGAGGCGAGCGAGTGGTACCGAATTACAACGTCATGGGCGTGGCCAAAGCGGCACTTGATGCCAGCGTGAGATACCTTGCACATGATCTAGGTAAAGATAACATCCGTGTTAACGCCATATCAGCAGGGCCAATCCGTACTTTAGCGGCTAAAGGAATTAAAGACTTTAACAGTATCCTAAAGACCATAGAAGAACGCGCACCGTTACGCCGTACGATCACGCAAGAAGAAGTTGGTAAGTCTGCTTTATATCTATTTAGTGATCTGTCTAGTGCCGTAACGGGTGAAATCCTACACGTAGACGCAGGGTACAACATCCTTGGCAGCTAATGATTGCGACTGATTACGACACGTTAACTCAAAAGTAGTCAAATATTAGCGTCCAAAAGACGAACATCTTTGCCATATAGAGGGAATATACTAAAAGTAAGCATCACATCTGTTTTTCAGGAGGTGTGGATATGGGATATGTTCCACCCATTGCCCCAGACCAGCGGTTGCTTACTCAACGGTATAGGCCCTCTTTTTTTTATGGCGTAAAAAGAGTTGAGGCGCCTGTCTATAAAAATATAAAAAATAGGTACGATACGCTCCCTATCAATCACCTCTACCGTTCGAAAAAGGCAAGTGAAAAGGATTTTGGTAGAGGATTAACCTTTGATGTCTATGCCTAACTCATGTATCATTAGATATTGGTAGAAGTAAATCTATAGAAATAAAACTATGGGTCTGATTTTAAAATACGTATTGATTGTCAAGGGAGCAAAATAGAGATATGCAACTAAAAAGCCGCTCAAGCGTTTATTCTAAATATAACAAGAAAAAAAAGAAGACATTCACATGGAAACGGTTCCTCTTCGCTGTTTTAACATTTACACTCATTTATCTCGCTCTATTTCTCATCGTGGTACCTGAACGTGCGTATAAGCCTGTGCTTAATCAGGATGACCGTCCGCTCATTATCTCTTATAGGGGTGGTGGGTCACCATTAGCACCTGAAAATACACTAGTGGCTTTTGAAAGGTCTAAAAATTTGGGTGTGGACATGATACATTTCAACGTCAGAATGAGCAAAGATGGCCATCTGGTCGTCATTCATAATGAAACGGTTGACGAAACCACAGATGGAGAAGGGAAAGTCGCTAATCTAACTTTAGAAGAGCTGCAAAGTTTGGATGCGGCATACAGATTTAAAGATATCAGGGGAAACTATATCTACCGTAATCAGGGCATCGTCATCCCCACAGTAGAACAAGTGTTTAAAGAATTTAGCGACATGCGTATGATCATAGAAATTCAGGACATTGAGTCCGAAGATGAAGACGAGTCGCCGACGATGGTGGAAGAAAAATTAGTTGAGCTCATAGACCGTTATAACATGCATAACAAGGTTGTACTATACTCTGCGTCAAACGGGGTGATGGAAAGTTTACGATCCATAGCAGGGGATCAGGTTGCTTATGGCGCTTCGACCCAGGAAGTGACCCGATTTGCCACCTTGCACAAATTATTCCTGAACAGAGTATACCGGCCCCAGAGTGATGTACTTATCATTCCGCAAAACTACAGTATCTTTAACCTGACTGAGCAACGTCTCATTGACGGCGCGCATACACTTAATATGAGTGTATTTTACACGGATGTTAATCAGGAGCGAGAACTGAGCACACTAATAGATAAAGGGGCCAATGGAATCATGACGGATCGCCCCGATATGATGAAAAGAGTTCTTAGTGAGATGGGGTATTTAGAATGAACAGAGTGGATTTGCATACACATACAACGGCTTCAGACGGAACTAATCAACCTCAGGAAAACGTACGTTTAGCCAAAGAGAAGGGACTGCAAGCCATCGCTATTACGGACCATGATACGGTCAACGGGATCAAGGAAGCGATGCAAGCGGGCTCAGATTTTGGTGTTGAAGTCATTCCTGGTATAGAGATCAGCACATTGTCCAAAGGGCAAGACATCCACGTCTTAGGTTATTTCGTCGATTACCAATCTACTGCCTTTGTAGAAGAGGTAGAAGAGCTACGGGATGTCAGGCGTAAAAGGAATCGTATGATGATCACGCGTATGCAAGAATTAGGCATCGCTATCACTATGGATGAGGTCGCGCAGAAGCAAACAAAACAGGGAGGCAACATTGGTCGCCCACATATGGCTGAGGTGTTGATGGAAAAAGGTGTGGTTTCTTCAATGGAGGAAGCGTTTGAAACCTATCTAGGTAAGGAAGGCAAGGCGTATATCAACCCACCTCGTATTTCTCCAGAAGAAGGTGTGAAGCTGATTCTGTGTTATGGTGGGGTCCCTGTGCTTGCTCACCCCGGGTTATACGATCAGGATGAGCTCATAGATGATCTCGTTAAAGTCGGTCTGAAAGGGATTGAAGTAAACCATCCCGATCACTCAGAAGCGGAGGTCAAGAAATACCATAAGATGGCCCAGGAACGTCAGCTATTAGTCACCGGTGGGTCAGACTATCATGGCGTACGTCATGGTGAAGTATTCCATGGAGATTTGGGTTCACAGCCAGTTACAGAGGAGCATTTGTCTGAGCTTAAGAAGGTCCATGAGCAAATCAATTAAATGAACGCCATCAGACAAAAAAAGAGTTGCAGGATAACGGGATCCTACAACTCTTTTTTCATTTTGACATGCTCGATACCCGCTTCCTCAAAGGGCTCAGATACTGTCTCGTAGCCCAATCTGAGATAAAAGTCTTCTGCATGGGCTTGGGCGTGAAGTATAAGCTCCGTTAACCCTTTTTTCTGGGCCACTTCCTCAATTTTTTTCATGATTTGAAAGCCTAACCCCTCGCCGCGAAGACGTTTCATAACACTGACGCGTTCAACCTTTCCAGCAGTATTAGAGATAGGGCGGAGTCGACCTGCGCCGACAGGTTGATGTGTTTGGTCGTACGCCACAACATGCTCGCTGTTATCTTCATGTTCATCTACCTCTAGCTCTGCTGGAACTTGTTGTTCTTGTACAAACACTTCATGCCGTACGTGGAAAGCATCTTGCTGCTGTTGGTCCGTTTGAACATGTTTCACATCGAATGTGTCATTGCCCATGTTGTATCCCTCACTTAATTGTTGTACTTTATTGGCTATACAAACGTTTCTTTATGTTTATTCTCCTAATGTGTATGACTGATAAATACTCCATGTGTCATTTTCTAACTGATGAACCAAGTGAAACTGATGAACGGGCACATGGTAGTCATAGCGTTCCATACGCAAACGACTATAAATATCGTGTAATTCGTCATCAGGCATCTCTTGTCCAATCGTCACATGCGGGACGAAGGAGTACTGTTTTTCATGCTGCAGCACGTCTCGGTTATGAATGTTATCATGCAATTCATATAACTTAGGCTCGTCCTCACATGCAAAATAAATCACATTGTTCGTGGGGTGAAAGTGGCTGATTTTATGGAAATGTAATGAGAAGGCAGGAGACTGCTTAGCAATGTCCTCTAACTCCTTAGCAATACTCTCCACTTCATCTTTTTCAGCCGTGAATGCTTCTTTTAACGTGAGATGTGGCGAAATTAATTTATATCGAGGATCGTAACGTTTGCGGTACGAGTTGGCAACATCTTGCAATTCCTTGGTTGGGAAAATGACAATTCCTAATTTCACCTCGTATCCCTCCTTCATAGTATGTAGATTATACCAAAAAACGAATAAAAAATCATGTATCGCTATTCTTCCTTTTTTAATGTAAAAGTCAGGGCTTGCGCTAGGTCTTTTTGCCAATGTCCCCACGTATGATCTCCGTCAAATTCGTGATAAGTGACCGGGATATGCTGACGCTGCAAGACCTGATAAACGTCTTGATTGAGAGCGTACAGATCCAACGTTCCATTCGACGTCTCCACGGCGGTTTCTTCTCGACCTACACTTTGATAAATCGATAATTTTTGATGTGAATCGAATTGATTAATTCGCTCTATGGTGCCGGTGTAGAAAGCCCCTGATTGACTGATCACATGATGAAACGTATGCGGGTATGCCAAGGCGATATCTAAGGATACCGATCCACCTAGACTTTCTCCTCCTATGACCCGTGCGCCACTCATGGGGTGGGTCGCATATGTACGGTCAATATAGGACACCAGTTCCTCTGCAAAAAACCGCTTATAAGCCGCATACTGTTCGCCATCAGCCCGATAACGCGCAGTTCGGACCTCTTTATCGACCGGTACTGCGACAGCCATACATTTATCGATTTTGTTGGCAGCTATGAGCTGGTCTAGGGTGGCAGCCAGTTTACCCAGCTTAAAATAGTCATCCCCATCCTGTAGATACAGCGTAGAATAGGAATATAATGGGGAATAGTGCTCTGGCAGATAAACCATTAGGGGCACCGTCTGATCTAGAAAGCGACTGTAAACCTCATCATCTTGAATGGTGCCTTTTCGTGTGTTAAGCGTTTCCAATTTTTCAGTACCTCCTAACACGGGTATATGACATACCTATGTCGTCGTTAAAAGATGAATACAGTCATATTCTAACATATATATATGTAGGAAGACGATATAAGCGCACGAAAACAGCGCTCACCAGCCGAATATCCCGCCAGTTTAAAGATTTACTTAAGAATATGGATCTTCTCCCTCTGACAACCTGTTATATGTTAAAATATTTAGACTACTAAGATAGAGATGGCCCGGTTTTTAATACGAAGGAGGAAAACGATATGAAAAATAAACAAGTTCATAGCCGTGATGTCCACCAAGCGGCTATTCAGAGATTAAAAAAGCGGGGCGTGAAAATCTCCGACATAGCGGATATCGTTTACCAAATGCAAGCGCCATACTCCTCTAACCTAGAGATGAATACATGTGTAGAATCGGTAGAGGCCGTTTTAGAAAAAAGAGAAATCCAACACGCCATCCTTGTCGCTGTAGAATTAGACGTGCTAGCAGAAAAAGGGCAACTCACTGAACCGCTACAATCACTCGTAGAATCGGATGAGGGGTTGTTTGGTTGCGACGAAACCTTAGCCCTCGGTTCAGTCTTAGGATACGGGAGTATTGCTGTGACAACCTTTGGCCACCTAGATAAACAAAAAATCGGTATCGTTAAGAAACTAGATACCAAAGTCGGTTCTCATGTGCATACCTTCTTAGATGACATTGTCTGTGGCATTGCTGCTAGCGCGTCAAGTCGTTTGGCTCACCGTTTACGAGATAACGACGAAGCGGAAGCTAGTGCTTCAAGCGACGAACAAGCGGGATAGACTTGGATACAGAGAAGAATGAAGAGACTCGAATGTAAACTGAAACGAATGTGCACGCACGGATAGAAATAGGATAAGAACGCTCAAAATTGGCAATCATATGTAATGCTAGAACTCATCCGCTGAGAAAGGCGTTAGGAGATTGAGGAGTAGCGTGAATGCTTAGTTTCTCCTATTCTTAAAGGATTCTTAGAGGATGAGATTCATGATATTTAACAATATTGTGGATGAAATGAGGCGTTCTTTGTTGTGAGATGGATATATTGGGCCAAACTATACGATTCTAAATTCCAAGCTAACTGTTTACGCGTGCGTATTGAACAAGATTGGTGGGTAAAAGGCTATGACGCACCAAAAGATGTGGAGGTCCTTCAACTCAAAAGTGGCAAATACGCCGTGCGATATTGTTGGGAATAATATAACATTAGCACCCCTTTTTTAGAGGGGTGTATGATTTTTTAGAGGACAACATGACAAGATTACAATATGACAACATTCCAAACCAATGTTATTATGATTTCCCCAAATAGGCTTGACATTATATGCTGCCTGTTATATTATATATTTTGTCTCTGATATTTATATTAAACATGACTCGGTAGCTCAGCAGGGAGAGCACCATCTTGACAGGGTGGGGGTCGCTGGTTCGAACCCAGTCCGAGTCACCATACATAAAACTTCGAAACCTCTTGTGAGACAAGGGGTTTTTTTATATGGCACGGAAGTACCCTCTCAACATGTTCCCTCCAAAATTGCGTTTTGATAACATTTTGATAACATGCTAACTGATTTTTTTCTGCTTGATTTACTTCATGGCATTGCCGAAGTTTTGTGCCGCTTGCTTGTCCATATCCGGTACCGCATGGGTATAGACATCATAGGTGACACAGGCAATATGAACGATTTTTGGGTCATTTCTATAGTGAATTAAACACCACTTTGTCTACTGTTGAGTATGTTTCATCATCTCCTGAAACAGATGAACAATTGTTAACAAGTTTGATGAGAGTAGATGAGGGTTTAAAGCGTACTAATCTCATGCTGGAGGTCGGTAGTTCTTTTATAAATACTGATATCTCTAGTCAGCCTTTCTTTTTTATGCACAGAATCCATCATCAAGTCAACGAGGATGGAGAATTAGATGAACATCAATGGAACGAATTAAAAAAAGTAAAAGATGGATTAGAATATATGAAAAATGGCCTATACTCAGAGGAGACAGGGCAAGTAGATAAAAATATAAGCATACAAGAATTTAATCAAATTATAAATGAAGGTGCACGAATGGGTGAGTAAACACACAGCTAACGCAGAGAAATTGTGAAGAGTTGTATTTATAGTATTTGCCTCAAATTTAATAAGGAGTTCAGTAAATATGTGGAAGTTATTAAGAGATTTAAGTTGTTCATTTTATCAAGGTAAAATTCTCTTATCCTTTTAATGTTTCTCTAATTCATCACTAATCGTAGAAAAATGAACTTCAATAGATCGAAGTATACGCCTCTTTATATCATTACTTACAGCTGGATCTCTGAAGTGTTCTCGAGCTAGACGACGATGGTAGGATGCTCGTTGCTCATAGGCTCTGAGCTCTTCAGCAATAGCTCGTAATGTTTTCCTTGTGCGATCTGGAATCTCCTTCGGTACAGCCTGGGAATAATCATAGCTAAAACCATAGACAAAGCCCCAAAGACCTAATCTGGTAATCAGGTGTTGAACCTCCTTTTGTTGCTCCGATTCTACATAAAACAAACCAAATCTCCATTGTAAACCTGTATTAGGGCGTAGAGGCCCAGAAAACGGACGACTCAGGTGAATGATATGAGCAAGCTCATTGGCTATATTTCATAAAAGTGATTGGGAGATGATGTGAGTAATGAAATACATCTATTTATACACCCAGAAGAAGGATAACATAGGTGGACGTTCTATATGGCAAGCAAAAAAAGGAAGTCCCCCTTAGTAAGGAGTACTCCCTTTTCATTTCTCACAAAAATCACCCAAGATGACGCTTGAGTTTTGCTTGTTGTGCTAAATCACGTAATACAGATTGCAGGATACCAATGTTAGGCGAACCCTGCTATATTTCTAACCATTCCAATCTAAAGCTTACGAGCTACACGATCACTGCTTGTTAATGCTTATAGCATTCTGATCAAATCCTAGCCTTTCTTTTAACTCATCAGTCACAGTCACTTGAATCGTATCAGATGTTACGTTTTCAAATTTATAAATGATGCTGTCAACATTTGTTCCTGCTGGTGCAACTCTTTGATAATCGGTTGGACTTATTTTTATGTGTTCTCTCATATGTCCACTCACTTGTCCTTCGTTATGAATATCTGTAGGCAATACTGTATGTATATTTTGTGTTTCAACTAACTTTATTTCTAAATCTGATGTCGACATTTGGAATTCATTAGACTCGTTGATTTCCTCTCCATTAACATACAGTTGATACTTCCATTGACTCTCGGCTAATGATTGAAGCTGTTGACTATCCAGCGTGTTTACTAAATCATGATTGATAAAATTCTGGTAAGCATTCAATTTTTCTTCATATGATTGAATGTCTTGATCCTGAACAGTCATTTCTTGTTGAAGTTCTTCCATTTCTTTTTGGAGTTGATTTAATTCGTCTTGTGCGACATGATCTGTCCCGGCTTGTTCAGTACTACTCGTGCATCCTATTATCGTAAAAGTTAATAGACACGATATAGCCAATAAACATAATCTCATCTTCTCACCCCTCGTTTTTTCTTCTAGTTATGGTAACATAAATGTCTAAATGTTTCTTCAACTATAATGCCCTGTTAGCTTAATGTGTAGTTTTATGTTTTTATTGACTCGGTTTTCTTTTGGTTTATTTCTCCTTGAATAACATGGTAAAGTTAAATATAGCTATATAAAATTATAATTTATGAAGGAGAATTTACATATGGCTCGAGTAAAGATGATGTTGTTAACAATGATAATGACATTGATATTAGTTGGATGTTCTAACGATTCAAGTACAAGTGTCTTTATTAGTGAACTTGAGGAAACGAATTTAGAGTTTACTGTTATAGATAATGATGAGAAGTCCGAATTTTTTTCGATACCACCCACAGTGATTGATGTAGATGGTGAATATATTTTAATTTACGAATATGAAAACAAAGAGGAAATGGAAAAGGAAGCCTCATCTATTCATGATAATGGAAATATAGGAAGTGCATTAATAGTTTATGTTTCGTCTCCTCACTTTTATAAAAAAGAAAATATTATTGTTCAGTATGTAGGAGAGAATGAAGAGATTATGAATGGTGTAGAACAGATCATGGGTGAACAATTTGCAGGTCAAACATTTTAATCCTAATTGTTGTTAATATGCTTATGGTGTCAACAACTCTGAAACGAAATAAACATAAATATAGCAACAACAAACGTTATTTACTGGTTTCGCATTGCATGATTGATTACATTTTATTGCGCAGTGAGGTCTCAACAGCAGCTATAAGGTTCTCAGTTAAGCAAATAAAGAATAGGGGGAAATTAAATAGATGATGAAGAAAACATTGGTAGCAGGCATTACATTTTATTTTTGTTGGCGGTTATTACTGCCAGAAATATGGATTGACAATTTTGCTTCATTTTTGAATATAAAATCAAACCATCTCGACCATAAAATAGATGTTGTATTGACAGTTATGTTGTTCACATGGCTCTTAGTTTTATTTGTCATGTTAACTTATCGAACCTGGTATCGAATCATTAGGACCTCTGTTTGTGGGGAAGAGAAGCAGTAGACTTTGTACTTCCTGATTTTTGTTTCACTTTTACTCATGCAACTTTAATCTATCGTAACTTTTTTATGGTGTGATTCGTTATATTAATATAAGACACAAGGGAAACAGTAACAGAAAAAGGGAACAAACCTATTTGGCGTTATGACATTGTGAACGAAGAAGGTTACACCATTGACCAAAGCATGGATGCAGTAGATATTGAAGCGTTTAAGGACGGAGCTATGAGGATGAATCTATTTATCAGATGGAGTGACGGTGATATAGCTATGCGGTATGGATTATATTATAAGGATAATGATGATAATATTCTACAGTATACTCTAAGTTCTGATGGTGGAGAAACAGTGGTCCAGATCAATTAGTGTTAAAGCGGACATGGTTCTTACCGTACAATCTATTTAATGCTTTTATTTCTAATAAATGGGGAGATTAAAATTAACTTTTAGTATGACGCTGTCTTCCCCTTCATCTGCTGGTTTTGCTACCTCTTTTACAAAAAGGAATGCGGGTGCTATAGAACTTTACATATCAGATAGGTTGAATGGCTTGTAAGGTTGCCATGATTAGGAAAATAAAAGCAAAAATAATGCCTGAAAAATATAAAAACAGTGCACTGCATGATAAGATGGTAGTAAAAGAAAGTGGGGCGTCATATGGAAAATGTTCAACTTGACCAATTTATGTCGTCATACTACGCCAAAGCAAAAGGCGTAGAGGAGAGAGAAGCAACATTAAGAGCCAAATTACAAGATTTGCTCGGTACTTTTGACTTTCCGACAAGCAATCATCCTCAATTATTAGAGCGTCATGAATGTAATGGTTACACGAGAGAACGTTATCTTTTCTCATCCTTAGAAGGACTGACGATACCTGTTTATGTGCTTACTCCCAAGGTTGATGAGGTCACAGTTCCATTCCCCACGGTTGTTGCTATACATGGGCACGGCTATGGGAGTAAAGAAATTGTCGGGCTACGGGAGGATGGATCCGAGGACACGGGTGAACCTGGCATTCATCAGCATTTTGCTGTTCAACTTGTGAAACGAGGATTGAAGGTTTTTGCACCTGAAGTGATCGGGTTTGGTGAGCGAATGCACACTAGAGATATTGAGCGAGGGAGTGCTCATTCTTGTTATGCTCTTTCAACGCTGCTTCTGGCAAGTGGAAAAACACTGGCCGGTTTAAGGGTAGCCGAAACACGGCATGTGGTGGACCAGATGAAGGAGTTTCAGGATGTCAATCATGAGCAAATCGGCATGATGGGTTTTTCCGGCGGTGGTTTAGTCTCGGCCTACGCTTCAGCGCTTGATGAACGCTTCAAAGCAACGGTGTTGTGTGGATTTACGAATACGTTTAAAGGCAGCATTTTACATACCAACCATTGTATAGATAATTACATTCCTTCCATTTTAAAATACGGTGAACTCCCTGACTATATAAGTCTGATTGCCCCCAGGCCGCTGTTCGTAGAATCTGGGACTCACGATCCTATATTCCCCGTGGAGACAACACGGGAAGCAATTAAACATATACAGAAAACATATGAAACAAAGGGTGCTCCGTCTGCAATGACGTATGACATATTTCCAGGGAAACATGAGATCAGTGGCCGCTATGCTTATGATTGGTTGAAACAATCACTTGAAGATATAAAAACTGGGTAGCCATCATGGTTACCCAGTTTACTCAATTGATCTGTTTTATTAATGTGGGTGAATTTGGTTGAAGTTTGCTTGTCCCGTCTGCATTTGCGGTAAAGATTGTTGTTGAGTCATCTGAGGTTGCCCCATTTGTTGTTGAAGCTGATTACAGAGCGCAATCACTTCATTACAGCTTCTAATGGCTTTTTCGTGTGCTTGTAAGCTCTGCTGAATCGTTTGGGCAGCTTGACGCTCACGTTGGGCCATTTGTTCTAGTGTAATGGCGTTCTGTTGCTCTCTTTCTAACATTTGACGGTACATGTTATTAGACTGTTGGGTTTGCTGGATCATTTGTTGAGCGATTTGTCGACATTGGTTAATCTGTTGTGTTTGTTGAAATTGCATTAGATTTCTAACTCCTTTTTAATGGGCCTTTGGTTGTATGTCATGTTTATGTTTACCCTGAACAAGCTTCTTATACTTTGAAAAAGGTATCCAATTTGATTGCAACAAAGACCACCATCACCCATCGGTGGTCTTTTTCACTTTCTGTGCAAAAATTGATCTTTGCATTTTTGAATATATCTTCACGACATGTAATGTTGGGTGTGGGGATGTCCAGGTGAAGGAGCAGGTTGAAACGCTTGAGTCATGGTTGCGGCAACGTTTCTTGGCATGGACGGCGCGTCATAATAGCCACGTGCGTTCATGAACTGCCACATTTCATACGCCATTTGTTGGCAGTTATGTGCACTGGTGGTATGCAAAGCACGTAGCTCAGGGTCTACACATTCGTTTGCCCATACCATGCCTTGCATAGAACCAGCCTTATGTGAATTGAGAATGAGTGTACTGATGGTGATGTCGCTGAGGCGTTTCGCCTGATTGTCAGGGGCTGGAATCATGTTTTGGTTCTCCACACCGACATGAGGACGATGGTGTGCATGTGTATGGTAAACATTGGTTCCGGCCATGTCTACACCCCTGTTTTGAAGTAAGTTAAGAGCCGAGTTATAGGTGCGATCCATCCCTTGGATATGGCGTCTTAGAATACCCTCTAGTTCGGAATCCTCAGTCATGTCAGCACACAGGGCATGCATTTCAATGTCTGCTGTTAACTTTCTCAGTAATTCGGTTGTTTCTAATAACTCGTGAGCGGCAAAATTTACGGCCACGTTTTTTCCTCCTTTATGAAAAATAAAAATCTCGCTTTATTATATCCACAGGAGTCGACCGTATTCTCTAAAAACATTCTGAGAAGAGATATGGGGACGACCTTCATGTTGTTTTATCATTCTTTCCTGCGACCTACGGAGCTTACAATCCTACAGTGTCTAGCTATCACGAAAAAAACATAACGGGTAGGAGCTACAGCCGTCTTAATCGGCGCCCTTAATCCTGTGGCTTGGCTTTATCTATAAGACTATACTAATGAATGAAGAGATAACAAAAAAAGGAAAGGATTTGTTCAATATAGTCCATTTTGATTAAAATTTTGCTATGATGATAATTAATAGGTTCATTAAGGTCTTTTTACAGTAACGGTAACTTACAGTATGATAAGCGCAAACGTTAGGGCTGAAATCATTCTATTGATGGTGGTGAGCGTGATGACTGTTTTTTTTTCGAATGTAGGAGCGCAAGGCAGAGATGATTTAAGGCTTGTCAATGAGCAGACCGTGACGATTAATGCACACTCTCACGATTGGAACACCATCGCCTATGATCAGTATAAAATAGTGTCCTATGGCGCGTACCAATACACGGGATATTGGGATAAGCATCATCACTTGAATGTGGCCAGAAGACATCTCCCCACGGATAAGGTGGAGACGGTGACTTTTCCTGAACAGGTTAGTGACCCCAGTAATACACATCTAAACGTTGTCGTAGGGATCAGTCCTGAAGACGGGAGGCTACACCTATCCTTTAACCACCATGGAACGGACACGATTAATTATAGGGTGTCTGATGCAGGTTTTATCACATCTCCACCGGGGTCTATGACGATTGATCATTTTAGTGATAATCATAACATCGTTGAGGAGAACCGTATAACTTATCCAAGGTTCTTTAATCATATTGACGATCAGTTACTCTTGATGTTTAGACAAGGGCGTTCGGGCGAAGGAGGACAGTATTTATATCAATACGATGCCCACCAAGGGACATGGTCCAAGGTAGGATTGGTTTTTTCAGGTCAAGGTGAGTGGCAAGGTTCAACGAGCCGTAACGCCTATTTACAAGACCTCATATTTGATACATCTAACCGTCTTCATGCTACATGGGTTTATCGCGAGGAAGCCTATTCACACAGCACCAACCATGGCTTGTACTACGCCTATAGTGACGATCAAGGTATGACATGGTATAACAATAACGGAGTACGTATCGCTGATCTTAGTCAAAACGATCCTATACGAGTTGATGATAGAGGGATACAGGTCATAGATATCCCGCAAAATTCGTGGATCTTAAACCAAGCGGCCATGACGTTAGATTCGAACAATCAACCACATTTACTCATGAGTCGCTCCAAAAAAGTGACCAACCATGTGCCGGACACAAACGTTCACTATGTTCACTATTGGCGGTCTGCAGATGGCGCATGGCATGAAAAATACATCGTAGACACCAAAAATGCGGTCGGTCATGGTCCTCACTGGACTGAAATATTTAACTATAGAGGCGACATCGCAATAGATGAGCATGATCATATTTACGTCACGTTGCCCATGCCCAACAACATGCTTTATGCTGCACAGTCAAGTGCGCCCCGGTGGGATGATTGGACCGTTTACGCCTTAACGGATGCAGGCGTGACATATGCGGGTCAGAAGTACGATCGTCGGCGTTGGAATGACGAGCAGATTTTGTCTGTCCCTATGACTGTTTTAGGAGGAAAACAAACACAGTATCTGATACGTGATTATATCGTGGGTCAATCTGTTGTCCCTCGAGCCCCTTATTTGAAAAAAGCTTCATATGAATCATACACGGTTACGTTAGAGTGGCAAGACCGAGCGGGAGCTGAGCGGTATGATATTTACCGTGCAGAAGATGGAAAATTTTTTTCAAAACTGACGACTGTTGGTGCAGAGGCCTTTGGTCAGTTTGTAGATACCACGGTGAATGATGGCAGGGCGTATACGTATAAATTGAGAGCCATTAATCCTGCGGGAGAAAGTGATGATTCCAATAAGGTGTCGGTCGAAGCCACATGAGATGCCTAAAAGAAGATAAGACACGGTATATCAGCGTGATCGTGTCATCCACCTAAAGGTGCCGGTAACGGCGCCTTTTTGTTTGTGCCTCTTTTATTATAATAGCTTGCAGCGACGAAAATAAAGAACGCATAAGACCACCAGGAAGGTGAAATGTGTAACTGGCAATATACTTTCATGAAGAGTTAGTATGGAAGGAAAAAAATAAAGCATAAAAACAAAAATATAAAATGAGCAATAAACAAACGAATAAAAATATAAACAAATTAAATTAAAATAAAAATATAGAAAAAACAAAAACAAAATGCTATACTTTGATTGTGAAAATATTTTCTGAAAATAAAGACTAGAGAGAACGAATGTGACTATGGGCAGGATAAGGGTTCCGTCCCCTCTTAATGAACATTGTTATGATAGCGCTATCATATAAAGGCATTAATACAATGCTTAACCTAAGTTGCCTAAGATCAGGTCGATAGGGAGGTTTAATCCGTTTTTGTTGACTTTAGTAAACATGAGGACGCATGATTTCGTATTCATCTGTAAAGTCGTATAGCATCCGTTGAGAAGATCGCTTTTACCAAGATAGGGGGGAGTAGAGTGTCTGACGACATACTAGAATTGAAAGGGGTTACAAAGGAGTTTCCCGGTGTTAAGGCCATTGACAACGTTCATTTCCAACTTAAGCAAGGTGAAATTCATGCTTTAATGGGTGAAAACGGCGCTGGGAAATCGACATTTATCAAAATCATGACGGGCGTACATACCCCAAACGAAGGTGACATGTATCTTAACGGTAAGAAAATGAGATTCTCTAACACCAACGAGGCCCAGGAAATGGGGATTGCCGCGATTTATCAGCACGTCACGAGTTATCCTCATTTAAGTGTGACAGAGAACATTTTTATGGGCCATGAAAAGATACACAAATGGACCAGACGTTTACTGTGGAAAGACATGCACGCAGAAGCTAAAAACTTACTACGACAATTAGGCTCTCAAATCGACCCGAAGACGAAGATGGAAGCGCTCAGTGTAGCTGAACAGCAGATCGTGGAAATAGCTAAGGCCATCTCCACCAAGGCCAAGATAATCATTATGGACGAGCCAACCGCCGCCTTAACAGCGAGGGAGAGTGAACAGCTATACAACATCACAGAGCATTTAAGAGACCAAGGCACATCCATCATACTGATTTCTCACCGGTTTGAGGACATGTATCGTCTTGCGAGTAGAGTGACTGTGTTGAGAGACGGCCAGTATATGGGTACGTGGCGGGTAGATGAGATCACCAATGAAGATCTTATTGTGGCTATGGTTGGACGTAAGGTTGATCAGTTGTTTCCCGAAAAAAACGAGCAGGTCGGAAAAGAATTACTCAGGGTAGAAGGATTGAGTAAAACCGGCTATTTCGCTGATGTGTCCTTTACCGTCCACAAAGGTGAAGTATTGGGGATAACGGGATTAGTAGGGGCTAAGAGAACGGAAGTTTGTCAGGCATTGTTTGGCATCATCCCCTTTGATGAGGGCAGCATTTACCTTGAAGGAGAAGAAGTGAACATTCATGAACCTCAGGACGCGATGGACTTAGGCATCGGTTATTTACCTGAAGATAGACAACAGCAGGGATTAGTGCTTCAGTGGGAGATCGGTCGTAACATTACCTTGCCTACACTGCATAAGTACACCCACAAAGGATGGTTGAACGAGAAGAAAGAAGCAGAGGTTGCCAAAGCGTTGGCTGAAAAGGTGAATGTCAAAGCCAATAGTATATTTGATTTAGTGAGCTCATTATCGGGTGGTAATCAGCAAAAGGTGGTCGTCGCCAAGCTTTTAACAGCTGACCTAAAAGTGATTATTTTAGACGAACCGACCAAAGGCGTCGATGTAGGAGCTAAGGCAACGATATATGAATTGATACATGTACTCGCTTCACAGGGTTATGGGGTGATTATGGTCTCTTCTGAAATGCCTGAAGTACTAGGGATGAGCGATAGAATTGTCGTCATGCGTGAAGGCAGAGTGACGCGAACGTTTCATAGGCATGAGGCCACACAGGAATCTATATTGGAGGCTTCTATGGATAGCGTCTCTAATCATGTAATCTAGGTTTAGAAGGTGAGGACCATTTATGGCTGAAAAAGCATTTGTGACAGATCAGGTTGAAGCAAAAGCACCAATAGGCGTGAATATTGCTAGATTCAGAGAATTAGGGTTGTTAGGCTTTATCGTCCTATTATGTTTGTTTATTCAACTCCAAAATCCAAGTTTTCTCACACCGGGTAATATGGAGAGTGTCCTAAAGAATACGTCCATACTAGCCATATTAGCGATGGGTATGATGCTTGTCATTGTGACCCGTGGGATCGACTTATCCATCGGGGCGACGCTAGCCTTATCGGGTATGATCGCAGCTCAAACCGTCAGCACTTATCCCCATCTCAATCCCTTTATCGCCTTGTTGTTAGGAACAGGGATCGGACTCATATGCGGAAGTATACTGGGTTTGCTGGTCTCAAAGGGCGGTATTTTACCCATTATTGCCACACTAGGAATGATGAATGTATACAGGGGACTTACGTTTACGGTCAGTGACGGTTCTTGGGTCAGTGCCCATCAAATGCCAGACAGTTTTAAACATATCGCAGCAGGTTCCATCTTAGGTCTGAATCATTTGGTGCTATTCGCTGTGGTGATCATGGTCGGTGCTTATTATTTTATTAATCATACACGGACCGGTATACAGATTTATGCTGTAGGGAGTAACCCTGAATCAGCCAGGATAAGTGGTATTAACAAAGACCGTATTCTATTTCTCGTCTATAGCTTAATGGGATCACTAGCTGGGTTATCAGGTGTCTTGTGGGTATCAAGGTTTGCTTCAGCTCAGAACGACACGGCTATGGGCTACGAGCTTACTGTTATTGCTGCCTGTGTACTAGGAGGGGTGAGTATTGCTGGTGGTGTAGGAAAGCTCTCCGGTGTGATCCTTGGGGCGCTCCTACTCGGTATCTTAAATAATGCATTGCCGTTAATCGGTGTCTCTCCGTTTTGGCAAACAGCCATACAAGGGGCTATTATTCTCATTGCCATTCTAGTCAATGTCCTAGTGAGAAGAGGGATCGAACGGAACAATCTCTTGAGGAGGCCAATATAGTGATGGAGCCACGCGTGATGACGGATACACAACCGTTTACTTGGAAAAAATTCTTCTTCAAATGGGAGTGGATGTTAGTCCTCGTCCTCATTGCCATCAATATGATCAACGCGAGTTTATCTGTCCATTATTTAAACATACTTAACTTACGTGATGCGACGGCCATCTTTCTGGATAAAGCGTTTATTGTCTTACCAATGGTCTTCATCATGATCTTACGGGACATTGATATTTCCGTCGGCTCAACAGTGGCCTTATCTTCCGTGCTGATGGCCTACTCTTACAGCTTAGGCATGCCGATGGAGGTCGCTATCTTCATTTGTTTGGGTGTGGGGACACTGTGTGGCTTCATTAATGGATGGTTGATCGTCAAGTTTAAAGAGCTATCCGCCGTCATTGTCACGCTCATTACGATGATATTGTACCGGGGCATCGCCTATATCATATTAGAAGACCAAGCGATTGGTGGTTTTCCCCAATGGTTTAGCTCGTTCGGCTGGGGGTATATCGGTGGTGTCCCTATTATTCTAGTGGCTTTTACTATTTGCGCTGTCATATTCGCTTTGTTGCTACACAAGACCATTTTTGGTCGACACGTCTACGCCATTGGGCATAATCCAACAGCCGCACGCTATTCCGGGATTAAAGTAGATAAGATCAAACTGATCATTTATACCGTTACCGGTTTGATGGCGGCTATGACAGCTATCTTCCTCACATCAAAGATGGGGAGTACGCGACCAAACATTGCCTTGATGTACGAGTTAGAAGTAATCGCGATGGTCGTATTAGGGGGCATCAGTACGAATGGGGGTAAAGGAAGAATGGCTGGGGCCATGCTTGCCATTTTCATCGTGGGTTTGCTTCAGTATGGACTTGGTCTTATGAATGTCAACGCCCAATCACAGCTCATTATCATCGGGTTGCTACTCGTGGTTGCAGTATTAGTCACTCAGTTGAGGTTTAAAGGCAAGAGATCAATACCTAACTAAAACTAAAGGTTTTAACTATGTTTATTACACTCATGGGGGGATAAAAGATGAAAAGGAAAATCACAGTGAGTATGATGCTGTTCTTCGTCGTGGTTTTATCAACTGCTTGTGGATCTGCACCGACTGATACAGCGGGGGATGGAGATGAGAAGAGGTTTGCCATCGTTTTTAAAAATACTGGTAACCCATACGGAGAGAAGCTAATGGAAGGGTTTCAAGAGGCAATAGAAGAACTGGGTTACGAAGCGATCCTAAGAGCACCTGATCAGCCAACGGCAGAAGGACAAATTCAAATCATTGAGGAGTTAATTGCTCAAAATGTAGATGCGATTGCCATTTCGGCGAATGATGCAGATGCACTACAACCAGCCCTACAAAAAGCCATGAATAGAGGGATTAAGGTCCTTTCTCTAGATTCAGCTGTCAACTCGGAGAGTCGTATGGTCCATATTAACCAAGCGGATCCTGAGCGAGTGGGACGCATCCAAATCGAAGCGATATCTGAAATGATCGGTGGAGAAGGACAAATTGCTGTCCTCAGTGCAACGTCCCAAGCAGCCAATCAGAATCTATGGATTGAGTGGATGCAAGAAGAATTGAAAGAACCAGAGTATGAGAATATGGAATTAGTACGTGTTGCTTACGGCGATGATTTGCGGGATAAGAGTGTGTCAGAAACAGAAGCGCTTCTGCAATCATATCCCAACTTAAAAGGGATTATTGCCCCAACGACGGTGGCAATAGCAGCGGCAGGACGTGTATTAACGGAAAATGAACTTCAAGGAGAAGTCGAATTAACAGGTCTAGGTTTACCAAGTGAAATGGCAGAGTACATTGAAAATGGTGTATGTCAGTGGATGTACTTATGGAATCCGATTGATGTCGGGTATCTAACCGGCTATGCTGCTCACGCGTTAGTAGAAGAGACGATCACCGGGGAGACTGGAGAGTCGTTTGATGCGGGAAGGCTAGGGAGCAAAGAAATCGTTGAAGATGGAGACGGAACCGAAATTATGTTAGGAGATCCGTTCAGATTTGATGCCGATAACATTGATGAGTGGAAAGAAGTCTATTAGTCCATACAGCAAACATACGCTAGAGCAAGTATATGAAAAGATATCATTCATTGGATGTATTCATTAGGATGAACTCAATCTAAATCGGTTTAAGAACGTGATAGCTATATAACCGCGTTTCGTGTTGCTAAGAGAAGATAAGGAAGGATTACTAAGGAGGTCAATATTATGGAGCAAAGTCATAAGTATGCTTGGACGTGGACCATTAAGGAGGAGTACCTTGATGAGTATGTTCAGCTGCACATGAACCCGTGGCCAGAAGTATTAGAGGAGCACAGTAAAGCAGGAATCAAAAATTACTCTATATTTCAAAACGGGCACCAATTTTTTTATTGTTTTGAGTGTGATGATGTCGAAGCAGCCTTCGATTATATAGCAAAAAGTGAAACGTGTCAGCAGTGGAACGCGCTAACGTCTAAAATGGTCGAAGGATCCTTCGATTTTAATGAGGATGAGCCGATTAAGCCCATGCGTGAGGTCTTTTATCTTAAGTAATCATTGAATATCAATGTTTGATTGATGATAGGTCATGACCCATAAAGCTTTCTACTTTCAAATGTGATCCACGTTGGTCAATCTATTAAACAAATGACTTTCTATTAACTTTAGATACAAACCACTTTCTCTGCTACAATGGAGAAGGTGGTTTTGTTATTTCTATGGAAGCATTAATAGGGAAATAAAACGTTAATAGAAATAAAAGCATTAATGGAAAAGAAAAGAAATAAACATGTAAAGTGTGGGTTATGAATGAATACACAAACGAGATGGATAGGATTTGTATTGGTCCTGTTAGGGGCATCTTTTTGGGGTATAGGTGGAACAGTGGCGCAGCGACTATTTCAGGGAGAGGGCATCTCAGTAGACTGGCTCGTATCCGTAAGGTTGTTAGTGGCCGGGTTAATCATGATCATCATCGCATTGTTAACTCATAGTAATGCTCATGTTTTTCACATATGGAAAGATAAAAGGGCCGTAAAGAAACTGGTTATTTTTGGTCTATGCGGTATGCTAGCCGTGCAGTATACGTATATGGCATCGATTAGCTTAGGGAATGCTGCCGTGGCCACACTATTGCAGTATTTAGCACCCGTTTTTATTATTTTTTATCTCATCATAACAAAAGTGAGTAAGCTAAAATTTAGGGAAATCTTAGCCGTATCACTCGCCCTAACAGGGACGTTCTTTCTACTCACGAACGGGTCCGTAGACACTTTATCCGTTCCTTTTTCGGCTGTGGTATGGGGTGTGTTATCAGGAGTGGCACTCGCTTTCTATACGCTTTATGCGGGGCAGCTTCTAGATGAGTGGGGTTCCCTCAACGTGATCGGATGGGCCATGATCATTGGTGGCACAGTATTAGGTGTTTTCCATCAACCGTGGGATGTGGACATGAGTGGGTGGACGCTGGAGACACTCATCTACTTGTTCTTTGTCGTTATCTTTGGGACGATGATTGCCTTTTGGTTTTACCTCGAAAGTTTAAAGTATCTAAAGCCACAAGAGACAAGTTTACTTGGGAGTGTAGAGCCTCTTGCCGCTATATGGTTACAAATCCCGTTTGGAGCTTTTCAAATGCTAGGGGCAGGCTTGATCCTGTTCATGGTTATTTACTTATCTATTGCCGAAGATAAGTCAGAGGTCGCTCATATAGAGACCCAATAATTTAGGACCTCTGCTTCTGGTACTTAGAATACATGTTAAACTAAACATGAACATGAAAGCGCTTAAACGTTAATAAGATAAGCATAAAGTCATAATGGATGGGGGTGTCATAAATTGCTCGTGATGAAAGATGTTTTTAAAGAGGACATATTAGAAACTATTTTTGAGCATATTCATCAATGCATCGTCATCGTAGACAGTGAAGGGTATATTACGTACATGAATCATAGCTATTGTCGCTTTCTAGAGGTAGACAAAAGCGATGTTAAAGGGAAACATGTGACAGACGTGATAGAAAATACGAGAATGCATATCGTTGCCAAGACGGGAAAGGAAGAGCATGCAGACCTTCAGCACATTAAAGGAAACTATATGATTGCCAACCGCATTCCATTGCGTTCCAACGGTCAAGTGGTCGGTGCCTTGGGCATGGTCCTTTATCGCGACACGGAGGAATGGAAACAGATGAACAGTCATATTAAGGATCTTTTATCTGAGATGAAGAAATATCGCGATCCGGTGAATGGCACACATATAGCGAAATATTATCTGCATGACATCGTGGGCATCTCGTCTAAGATTAACCAACTGAAGCATCGTATCAAAAAAGTAGCGACAAGTGATGTGTCTGTGCTCATTAGGGGAGAAAGCGGCACTGGGAAGGAACTTATTGCACATAGTATACACAATTTAAGCGAGCGGAGTCATCAGCCTTTTATAAAAGTCAACTGTGCTGCCATACCAGAGCAATTACTAGAATCAGAGCTTTTTGGCTACCAGGAAGGTGCCTTTACAGGGGCAAAAAAAGGCGGTAAACAAGGCAAGTTTCAGCTTGCGGATGGCGGAACCCTTTTTTTAGATGAGATAGGAGACATGCCCTTAAGTGCCCAGGTCAAGATCCTAAGAGTCTTACAGGAGGGGGAAGTTGAAGCTTTAGGGAGTGTAGAAGCCCAGAAAGTGGACGTACGCTTGATTGCAGCAACCAATCAGCCACTGGAAAAGCGAATAGCCGAACAGCGCTTCAGGGAAGACCTATTCTATCGTATCAACGTTGTACCATTGCATAGTCCGCCTTTGAGAGAGCGCACTGAAGATCTTCGACTGTTATGCAAGTATTTTCTATATAAGGTAACGGAGCGTATAGGGAAGCGGGTGGTTGATTTTACAGCGGACGTGTATCAGCTTTTTTCCATGTATCATTGGCCTGGTAATATTAGAGAACTAGAGAATGTGATAGAGTCAGCGGTCCATTTAACTCATAAGGACGTTATTGAAATAGAGGATATACCGGTTCATCTTAAACAAAATTTCACACACGGGAGCCAAGCTTACAGTTTAAAAAACGTGCTTGAACATACAGAAAAACGAGAGCTTGAGAAAGCCTTGCAGAAGTGTAATGGGAACAAAATAGAAGCAGCTAAATTACTTAAAATAGGCAAATCGAGTATGTATGACAAACTCAAAAAGTATGAGTTGAATGAGTCTAAACATTCGGAAAATAATTCCGCAAATCCGGAAACCCTGTTTCCTAACAAAATGTAAGGGCTTACAATAAACATTTAAATATGGCCAACAGCCTTATTCCATGATCTCGGAATGAGGCTTTTTATTTTATGACAGTGGATGACTTCAAAACACGGTGATGCTGGTCTAACATCCAGAGGTTGCCGCAACAAACCTACTATTAAAAGTTGGCATGGACCTTGCATGTATTTATGTCAAAAGGAGGTTGGTGACAATGACTAAGAACAAAGTGGTCTTCATTACAGGGGCAGCAAGTGGTATCGGTTATGAAATCGGTCTGGCTTTTGTAAAAGAAGGGGCCAAAGTTGTGTTTAGCGACATTAACGAATCGAAGGTTGAGGAAGTGACAAAAGAGCTTGGCCGTGAAGGATATGAATGTCTAGGCCTTAAGTGTGACGTGACCTCTGAGGAGGACATGAAACAAACGGTAAACAAAACGGTTGAGCATTACGGTCGATTAGATGTATTAATCAATAACGCCGGTCTTCAGCACGTCGCGTCCATAGAAGATTTCCCAACAGAGAAGTTTGAATTGATGACCAAGATTATGCTTGTGGCGCCTTTTGTGGCAACCAAATATGCGTTTCCTATCATGAAAAAGCAGGGATTCGGTCGCGTGATCAATATGGCCTCCATTAACGGTGTCATCGGATTTGCTGGAAAATCAGCCTATAACAGTGCCAAACACGGTTTAATCGGCTTATCAAAAGTCGCCGCTTTGGAAGGTGCAGAGCACAACATTACAGTGAATGCAGTATGCCCAGGCTATGTCGATACGCCATTGGTCAGAAACCAACTTGAGGATTTGGCGCAGAACCGCAACGTATCATTAGAATCTGTCTTAGAGGAAGTCATTTACCCATTGGTGCCTCAAAAGCGTTTACTCGATGTGCAGGAAATAGCAGATTATACGTTATTTTTAGCTAGCGAGAAGGCAAAAGGGGTCACAGGACAAGCGGTAATCATAGACGGGGGATATACCGCTCAATAGCCCCGTATGTGAAAGCCCTGTATGTGAACAGATCAGTATCTTATATCTAGCTGTACAACTTTCTATTTTAAAGAAGGAGGGGACGTTATATGTTAGGTATTTTTCTCGGACTTGCCGTATTAATGCTACTGGCCTATAGAGGCTGGTCAATTATCTGGGTTGCCCCCATTTCAGCTGGGGTTGTTGCTTTAACAGGCGGACTTGATTTACTAGATGCGTATAAAGACACGTATATGGGTGGCTTTGTAGGCTTCGCCAAATCTTGGTTTCCAGTCTTTATGCTTGGGGCCATCTTTGGCAAACTGATGGAGGATACCGGTATGGCTAAGTCAGTTGCCGTCGCCTTAACCAAGTTGATAGGGACCAAGCGTGCCATACTCGGTGTTTTGGCCTCTGCCGCTGTTTTGACGTACGGTGGGGTCAGTTTATTCGTTGTTGTGTTTGCTGTTTATCCCTTGGCTTTATCTTTGTTCCGTGAAGCCAACATTAGTCGCAGACTCATACCTGCCACCGTCGCTCTAGGCGCTTTTACGTTCACGATGACGGCCCTTCCAGGGACACCACAAATACAAAACCTTATTCCCATGGACTATTTCCATACAGATGCTATGGCCGCACCAGCCATGGGATTGATCGCTGCTATCATCATGAGTGTGGGCGGATACTTTTATTTGAGATATAGAGAGAAACAGTTAACGAATGAGGGACAAACGTTTACGGAGCCCAAGGATGATAAAATAGTCGATATGGAAGGAGACACCCCTCATTATCTGCTATCTTTACTACCACTCTTAACCGTATTGGTAACGCTAAACGTATTGAAATGGGATGTTATTACAGCGTTAATCGCAGGTATCGCTCTTATTATGATCTTAAATATCGCCAAGGTTAAAGGATTTGTCACAGCGATTAACAAAGGCGCGGGGGGTTCTGTCACCGCTATTATTAACACAAGTGCAGCCGTAGGTTTTGGTACGGTCGTCAGAGAAGTCCCAGGCTTTGAACGATTGACAGCGTTGTTAATGGGGATTAAGGGAAACCCTCTTATCTCTGAAGCCATTGCTGTTAACGTACTCGCCGGAGCAACAGGGTCCGCATCCGGTGGTATGGGAATTGCATTAGAAGCACTCGGTTCAAAATACTATGACATTGCTATGCAATCAGGGATCAGTCCCGAGGCCTTTCATCGCATTGCGTCACTTTCTTCAGGTGGACTTGACGCCCTCCCACACAACGGTGCCGTTCTCACACTACTAGCGATTACAGGGATGACACACAAGGACAGCTATCGAGACATATTTGTTGTTGCCGTATTGATTCCGGTTATCGCTGTTGCTTTCGTTATTATCTTAGCCTCTCTTGGTTTGTTTTAAAGTAAAGATATACGTGGCAAAAAGTGTCCCATGCTTGGCAGGGGCACTTTTTTTCTTACATAGTTAAAAGGATTCAATCAATGCTAGTTTTGTAGAAAGAGGAATTTTATCCCTTTTAGTCGAAGTTTGTTCAAAATAGTATAAACATAGAGTGGAGGGATAAGGTGGACGAATGGCAAAAGAAATTATCGGACTTGCATGAACAACAGCAATCAATAACCAAGCAATTCCATAGTATACTGCAAGATTATGAATCCGTTGATTTTGCCCATGAAAATGAGGCCTTAAAGCAACGGGTAGAATCGTTAGAACAGGAATTAACAGAATTGAAGAAGAGAGTGGAAAAAACGCGTCATGAAAACCAGACATTACGAGTGGCTTTAAGAGAGCAAATGCTAGATGAGAAACTTAACCTCATGAAGCGTTCTAAAGCCAAAATAGACACGTATTTTCCACAACTTGAGAAGGGAGAACACGATCATGCTTTACAACGGTTAGAAAAAGACGTACAGCAAAAGACACAGAAGCTTAAAGAGAAAATAAAAGCACTATCAGCCGAAGAGCGAACGTCTATGCAACAAAAAATCGATGTACTTGCGCTTGAATTGAGTCGTAAATTGGCTGACGAGCGTCGTAGATTGGCTGAGCAAGAAGCTGAATTGCGACGGGAAGCTCACCAGCAGTATGAGCAATTAGAGCGTGAACCATTAACAGAAGACATGGTTCAGAAGCGAGCAAAGCAGAACGAAATGGAAATGAAGATCGGGCTCCATTGGATGAATAAGATCGGGATACTGCTCATTTTATTCGGTGTGGCCGCTGCAGCCCGGTATACGTATGCGACTTGGTTCACCGATGAGATGAAAGGCATTAGTTTTTTCCTACTAGGTGGGTTACTCCTAGTTAGTGGTGAATTTTTCAATAAGCGTAAAAGTGCCATATTTTCTATGGGACTCATTGGTGGGGGTGTGTCCGTTTTATATGCTGCTATATTTTATAGTTACTTTTTACTAGATATATTACCCATGCCACTAGCCTTAGGTGTCTCTATACTAGTGACCGCCTCTGCTGTAACGTTTGCGTTACGCTATGACTCAAAAACGATTGGTGCTATCGGATTAATTGGTGGTTTTCTACCGTTTTTCTCATACACCTACGCTTTCGGATTAACTGAGACAGCTGCGTTGGCGGCTATGGGATACTTGTTTTTATTAAATACTGCCATGCTTGTCATTTCTTTTTATAAAAAGTGGAGCCTTGTCCAATATCTCAGTTTCGTGGTTCACTTGCCATCATTATTTTATTTGTTATTCACCACAGAGAATATGTGGATGAGCCTCCTTTATGCCTTGCTTACATTCTGTACTTATGCTGTTATCACTTTAGGATATGCCTTCAAACATAAGGTGACACTCAAAGTGACCGATGTTGTCCTTCTAGGCTTGAACACCCTATTTAGCTGTCTTGCCGTATACTTGGTCTTTGAGCAGGCCAACTGGACGTCCCTTCGTGGGGGATTAGCGTTAGGGTTCTGTGTCCTTTATATCGCTTTAGCACGGTTCGTTTCGACGTATCTAAAGCATGAAAAAGCCACCATTATACTGTTTTATGTGACGGCATTAACGTTTGCCATCCTTATGATTCCTTTCCAGTTTGGTATGGAGTGGATGGCCTTGGGTTGGTTAATTGAGGCAGTGATGTTAATCATCTATGGTCTTCGCAACAGATTGAAGTGGATGGAGGCAGCTGGATGGGTGATCTTTCTATTATGTACGTTTGCCTTTTATCTTTTTGACTTTCTTGAGCATTATTCTAGTGCTTTTCATCCTTACCTCCTGTCGTTTCATAGAGGATTTTTTGAATGGAAATATACAGCGTATATCGTTGGACTATGCCTCATATTATGGCAATATCTTCAGTATCAACAAAGGCGTCATGTTTCTTCTCTTTCAATTGTTAGAGATAAGCTTCACTACCTGACTTACTATAGCATCATCAATGTGTGGTTGTTTGCAACCTATCTGATGTCCTTTGTATATAACCATTATGTATTTGCCCATGTCACCACAGGTTTTAATGATTTCTATTACTATATTATCATGGCTTCCATTCACCTGTTGTTGGCTATAGGTATCACAAAGATAAAAGTCATATTGGACAAAGTCACGCAAGTGTTTGCTTTCATTTTGTACAGTTTGGGTGCCCTTATTCTATGGGGGATAACCGCTTTTGAGCCTATCTTGCCGTACGATCTATCAACAGCAGGGATAGGG
Source organism: Caldalkalibacillus salinus (assembly GCF_016745835.1). Taxonomy (NCBI): domain Bacteria; kingdom Bacillati; phylum Bacillota; class Bacilli; order Caryophanales; family Bacillaceae; genus Caldalkalibacillus; species Caldalkalibacillus salinus. The sequence continues at coordinate 362,065 of NZ_JAERVL010000004.1, forward strand.
CATTATATCGCGCTCTCTATTTTAGTATTCTATAACGTTTTTATCTTTGTTGGTGTGAGAGAGATTTTGCTCCTCTATATTCGCAAGTCATTTAAGAGCCTTGAGATATACCCTTTAGCCATGAGCCTATACTTACTCGGAATCATCACGATCTTTCTATCTCAGCAACTCTCATTTTACGCCGTCGGACTTACGTTTAGTGTCATCTATATCCTACTCGCCATCTGTTTTATCTTATATGGTTTTAAATATCGCTATGTCAGTGTCCGACGTTTCGGATTAGGTTTGACTTTGTTCGCAACGGGTAAGTTATTTCTTTATGATCTTTCTTTTCTCAATTCAGGATCAAAAATCTTCGCCTACTTTTGCTTTGGCATTGTGCTACTTGCTATATCATTTATCTACCAGAAAATCTCGTCAAAAATGGAGGCCACCCGCATTGAAAAACAAGGATAAACAGATCAACAGATACACCACTGACAGATCCTATAGGCAACAGCGTTTTTGGGTCCGTAGGCTCATAGTCGTGTTATGTATCAGCTCAGTATTCGTAGGAGGGATTAGTCAATCCTTCCTCGTATTTGCAGAAGAACACACGTCTGAACTTGAGGCCTATCCATACAAAAGCGTAATACAATCGGGAGAGAGTAACACACCCTATCAGTACTTTTATTTGAACAAAGATGTTTACCGATATGCCACTCCTCACCTTTATGACTTACGCATCATTGATGAGAATGAAAACATGGTGCCGTATTACATTGTAAGGGCCATTAAGGAAGATGTTCATCGAGTCCAACGCTATGAATCAACGCTGATTGATCACGTTCAAGTCGATCAAGATACCCAGTTTGATTTCCAGGTCCAACCTATACGCGAGAACACCGATATTATAGGGAACCGTTTAGAACTAGCTTTTCCGGATATGGCCTTTTTGAAAAACGTAGATGTGTACGGGAGCTATGACGGGGTGGAGTGGACAAAGATCACCAGTGATGAAGTGTATCAAACGGATCAGGTTTCTCAGACCAGTATCGATATCCCAAGTGGCTCTAAGTTTACGTATTATCGTATTGCTTTGTTAGATAACGCTGAAGACGTGTCAATAACTGAACTAACCTTGATTGATGAACACCTAGAAACCAATCACGAATCGTTTATTAAAGAGACTGAGCCCGAGTATACGATTGAGGAGCGGGATAAATTAACCAGGATTAAGATTAACAACCCCTACCGTTTGAATATACAAGGTATACACCTTGAAACAACCGGAAATTATCAACGGACGGTATTAGTTTCTAACGAGGAAAAAAGACGAACTAGCGTCCACGATCTGTATCGACTGTCCTTTGAGAATGTTAATCTCGAAAAAGATACATTGCATTTTGGTTTGCCCTGGAATGACGAAGTGCTTTATGTAGACATAGAAAATGAAGACAGTCCCCCTATAAACATTGAGGACCTTAAGATGACTTATATCGTAGACAAGGTCGTCTTTGAAGATACAGGTGCAGGTCCATATTCCTTATTATTTGGTGATGAAAAGGCGCTAAAGCCCATCTATGATATTGAGCAATTTATATCGTATATTGAAGAGGAAGCACAGAATGAAGTCCAGTTGGGTGAAACCATAACGTTAAAGAAGGTAGAAGATTATACTCAATGGGACTTGAAATGGTTGTATCACATTGTTATTGGTGCGGTATCATTAGGGTTGATCATCTACCTCACACGAGCACTTAACCATAAAAGTAGTGAAGAATGAAACTTCTTGGATGTAACGTCGTCTACTTATCTGAAGAAGAAATTTTTATACTGGAATCGTCTTAGGAGGTTATTTATGTTAAGAGTAGTAGGCATTGTATTGACAGGTGTGTTATTGATGTTTGTTTTTATGATTCAACTCACTTACGCAAATGAAGCTCCATCACCGTCTATTTATGTGAACAACGAGTATATGATTGATTTCAATGCAGAAATCAAAGACGGAACCACGTTTGCACCAATGAGAATGATGCAAGAAATTGAACCACTCTTAATGGAATGGGATAACGAGACAAAAACATTAACAATGGTGAATGATGAAGGGACAGAGGTTGTACTGCAAGTGGGGAATCAAACAGTAACGATAGATAATGAATCAAAAACACTCACACAACCACCTTATATTGCAGGTGGGAGAACGATGGTTCCCCTTCGACTTCTAGCGGAAACCTTTTATTGTCAGGTGTCCTGGAATGCAAAGCAGCAAACGGTTTATGTGAACAAAGTAAATGAGGACTTGAAAGCGTCATATGAAAGTGAAGAATCGAGCTTAACAGAGGCCAGAGAAGCATTAATCCATTATCCAATACATTCACGTTTGCCTCGTTTAGAGGATGATAACCCACCTGAGGGATCTAAAATGTATTTCTACTTCCCAGAAGGACAATCAGATTCGTACTTTTTTAGAAATCGCGACATTATTTTTTACTACGAAATGAATGAAGACCACACTCAAGTTGAAGAATTATGGAGTGCCGTTCTTGATAGGACAGATGATGGTGAAGACGTGAACTCAGAGGACACACTTTACTTTATCCCAGGCTATAAGATTATTGAAGAAGCAGGAGCACGACCTAAGCTTCAGACGAATATGGCCTATTATGACATCTCACCGCATGTCATGTGGGTACACTATGGTATGATAGATGTAGAAGGTAACCAAGAAAAATTAGGGTTTGAAGAGGAAGACTATCAAATTCCTGATCTCTTCCCTATACCTGGCGAAACAAAAAAAGATGAGTAAGTGAATCAAAGAGACCATTCAAATAGACCCTAATGAAACAGGTTTGATCACTGATTTAAAAAGCCAGCCGTCAACTTACTTTGACGGTTGGCTTTTTTCGTGAGTTTAGGGAAAAAAGGATGTTTAAAAAAGGCGGCACGGTGTTATTAAAATAAAAGGAAGAGGAGGGAATCCTCATTTAATAGCATCACGGTAGGAGGAATGGCATTGTTATTTAAAAAACGCATGTTCATGGTAGGTGTCATATTATTACTTATTATGAGTCTAACGGCCTGCGAAGTAGGACAAGATCAAGGTGAACAACCTGACGAGGAACGGCAAACAAACGCTGAGCAACCGAAAAATGTGATTGTCATGATCGGCGACGGTATGGGCGTAGGACAAATGGAAGTGGCGCGGCTCTTCGAATACGGAAAAGAAGGGACCTTATTCATGGAAACGCTCCCACATGTCGCACTATCTAGGACCTATTCCGCTGACCATATCGCCACGGATTCAGGAGCCGCCGGAACGGCGTTGGCCAACGGTGATAAGACAAATAATGGCATGATTGGAGTGGGACCCGATGGGCAACCGCTCACCAGTATTCTAGACATTTTCAAAGACCAAGACAAAACGGTGGGGGTTGTTTCCACTAATACCGTTACGGATGCCACCCCTGCAGCCTATGTCGCGAATGTTGAAGACCGTTGGGAAGGTCAAGAGGAAATTGCCCGCCAAATACTTGAGAATGAGGTCGATATTGCCTTGGGGGGCGGAGAAGACTATTTCATACCTGAAAACCAAAACGGTAAGGACTTACTTGCTCAGTTTGAAGATAAGGGTTATCACGTCGTAAGAACGGCGGATGAACTCGCAAACGTTGAAACGGACGTAGATACTAAACTTCTAGGGCTATTCAACCGGTCCTATATGAATTATGTCGGAGATCGTGAGGTCTTAGAGAGTGAGGAACCTAGTCTGCTAGAAATGACAGAAAAGGCGATTGACACAGCTGCAAACGACGAAGAAGGATTTTTCCTCATGATTGAAGGAGCCAGAATAGACCATGTTTCACATGCTGCTGATTTCGGAGGCATATGGAGAGAGGTCATAGACTTTGATCAAGCGGTGGAGTATGCGGTGAACTGGGCAGAGGAAAATGGTGATACGCTCGTCGTTGTAAAAGCCGATCACGAAACAATGGGTATTTCGGCAACAGAGCCGATAGATATAGAGGCCTTAAAGGCAATCGAGGTCTCCCCTGAGTATATGGCACAGCAGCTAGATATTGATGAGGAGACGAACAATTTCACTTCAGAGTCTATAAGAAATGTTTTTGCTGAGTATGCGAACATTGACTTAACGGACGAAGACATTGCGATGTTCCAGGAACATGTCTTTGATGCGGATGATCCGGAAGGGAGAGTGTACGCAGAATATCTCGTCGGATGGGAAATTGGGAGTATCATCGCTCACCATTACAATGCAGGCGCCGTTCACCGTGATATTAGAGAAGCCAGTGAATCCACGGGTGGTCACACGGGTAATATGGTTCCCGTCTTCGCTTATGGTGTTGGGGCTGAACACTTTGATGGGGTATTAAATAATACAGAGATACCTCGGATCATCGCTGAAATAAGTGGTTTTGCCTACGATGATGAGTCCTAACAACAAGCTGGAAGTACCTATAGCAAGCGAAAAAAGCTCAGAATCTAATCTGAGCGATAGATGAGAAGAAAGGCCTCTTCTGAATCATGAGTCTAATGGTTTAGAAGAGGTTTTCGTTTGAATGATTTGGTTGTCTTGTTTAATTGTTCAAACCTATATACAGGCAGCTAAAGCTTCTCTAGAGTGATAACAACAATGTCAGGTCTGTTATTTATTCTCAGAGGGATAGGATGGTTACCCAAGCCTCTATTGACTACCATGACTGAGTTGTCCTTTTTGAATACTCCCCCGTCATGTTCAGGAAAAAAACCTTCCGTTGAAAGGATACCACCTAAGAAAGGTATTCTTATCATTCCTCCGTGCGTATCTTGTTTTGACCCAATAGGATTAACCAAAGTCATCGTTTTTAAAACATATATATTTTAGCACAACTTTTCATTTAACTTTACAGAAAAAACGTTCGCTAAGGGTTAGCGAACGCTCCAATATCATTAAATTACTTTCTCGTTAGGTTGTGCTCCGTATAGAATCAGACAGGTCATGCCCCCTCCTGTTACTCTTGAACTTTTCTTTCTAATCCATACCTTGTAAGCTCCAACAAAGCTTGTGTACGTGTCGCAATACCTTCTTTCTCTTGATATTCTTCAACTTTTTTTAGCAAAGGGACCGGTACCCGTATATCAATTCTTTGAGTTTCAATTCTGTTGCTCTTACTCATGGTGATCACTCCCTAATTGGGTTAAAAATTATAAGCGAACGTTTTTTCGCTGACAATAAACTGACATCATTTTCAACTATAATGCAAAATAAGTAAAATCATCGTACGTATACGTCATAAATACATAATTTTTACTTTAATTGTACGTGATTTTATAGTATCATTAGTTGTGGTTATGGGGTAACCACAAAAATCCAGAGGAGGGAGTGTATGGTGCACCCATTGATTCTATACGTGAACACTACGTCTATTATACAGGATTATATAGGACGAGAGAAAGTATTGCCGTAAACTCACTCCTTTGGAACTATAATTATTTCATTATTCTGAAATATAAAGAGGAGGGTAGAGAAGATATTTATAACTAACACACAAAAATTTTGACATTGCTTAGGCAAATTGTAACGGTTTTAAAGGAGGAACTATGAGTGTCACAATTAGATACTGCTACAGAAAGTACTCCACTACGACTAAAACGTGCAACTAAGGGACGAGCCCACAAAGAGACGGTAGGAAAATTAATTTTTGTTATTCTGTTATTTACTATTATCGTATCAGCGATGTACTGGGTGAATTACCAAGCAAAAGGTAGACTTGATATTTTTCTTGGACTATACGGTACGGTGATGATCACTTATCTTATTGGTAAAATGCTCCTTTCATTTAGATATAAACCAATCCAAACTGAAGCACCAATCAAGAAAGTGAGCGTTGTCATCCCTTCTTTTAACGAAAATCCGGAAGCAGCGGTAAAAACGGTGAATAGTGTTATTGACCAGGATTATCCCATCCATGAAATTTTCTTCATTGATGATGGAAGTAAAGAAACTCTAGCATATTTACAAGTCAAGAAAATGGAGAATATATACCCAAACTTAAAGGCCTTCCGATACGAAAACAACAAAGGTAAGAGAGAAGCTCAAATCTTCGCTTTTGAAAGGCTGACAGGAGATATGATCGTGACTGTTGATTCTGATGGATATTTATACCCTAATGCGGTGAGGGAGTTGTTAAAACCTTTTAATGATCCAGAAGTTATAGCTGTAACTGGATATATTAATGCAAGAAATCGAGATGATAATTGGTTCACTCGATTATTGGATATGAGGTATGATAATGCCTTCCGTGTTGAAAGAGCAGCTCAATCAGTCACCGGTAATGTTTTAGTGTGTTCGGGTCCTAGTAGCTGTTATAAGGCTGAAGCCATCCTTGAAAATATTGAGCGTTATAAACATCAGACCTTCCTCGGGTAAAATGTACAAATTGGGGATGATCGTTGCTTGACTAAATTTGCGATAGAAAGAGGAAAAACGTTATATCAATCGACGGCACGTTGTGTAACGGATATCCCGTCTTCGTTAAGGCAGTTCCTAAAACAACAAATTCGATGGAATAAATCATTCTTTAGAGAAAGTATCATTGCATTCAAAATAGGCTTAAAAAAACCTAAAACACTCGCATGGGTCATTTTAGAGATGACACTGTGGCTCACGTTCGGTATTGCATTAATATTTGGGGTGTTATGGAAGTCGAAAGCGCTTGGGGCTGTAATGTTGCTCTACTATTTATCTTATGTCTGTTTATCAGCCTACGCACGTAATGTTTTTTATATTTTAAAAAGACCTTTCGTTTTTATGCTAGCACCCTTATATGGGTTAGTTCATCTTGGTCTTTTGTTTCCAATTCGTTTATATGCACTCGTAACCATCAAAATCTTAATATGACCCGTAAGCGTGTTATAATGAAAGGCGGTTCAATCTACCAAGCTAGAATGTTCAAACAAGCTTGCTAGTCTATATCATTGTAGTCATTGTACTTAAAGGGGTCATAAGAGATGCTTAAGCTGATACGAAACATGGTGCTATCTACTGTACTCATGACCTTATGTTTGACATCTTTGGTCTTTGTGCTCACTTCACCGAATACGAGCTCTCAAATTAATATACAAGGTCAACCGCTAAGTTTGGGTGGGCATTCAACGGAAGCTGATACTCGTACATCAAACGGAGAAGGAGATATGAACGAAAATAAATCATCTCTTGAGAATTCCATTCATTCAATGGATGAGTCTGGTCAGTTCGTCCCTGTTCTGATGTATCATGAGTTTAAACAAGACGAGACGTCTAATGCGATCGTACTAGAGGCAGAATTTCGAGAGCATTTGACCTACCTTCAGTCTCAAGGCTATGAAACGATCTCTATTTATGACTTATTAGAGGCTACAAGAGGTGAGCGTCAACTACCGGAGAAACCGTTACTCATCACCATCGATGATGGTTATCTAGGAAACTATGAAAAAGCCTTTCCTATACTCCAAGAATTAGGGATGCACGCCACCATCTTTGTTGTGACGAGTCAACGTGGGCAACAAACGAAGGTTCACGAACACTTCTCGTGGGCACAGGCGAAGGAAATGGTGGAGTCAGGGTTCATCTCCATACAGTCACACACACATGACCTGCACCACACGATTGAAACGGTAAACGGTATGCGCTCATCTCTTACGGGACGGCATGTCATAGAGGGACGTCAAGAATACCATGGTGTATATATTCGCCGTATGATGGAAGATTTGCAAACAGCAAAAGTTCTTATTGAAGACAAGCTGGAACAAGACGTTGTCGCATTTTCCTACCCGTATGGACAGTATAATGATGAAGCGATACAGGTGGCGTTGTCGTTAGGGCACGAGTTAATGTTTACGATCCAAGAAGGTGTATACTACACTGAGGACTCTACTTACACCATTCCACGTATCAATGTGCCCGGGGGCTATACCGGTGCAGATATCGAGAGAGAGATTAACAGACTTCTTCAAGAGCGTGATGAGCGTGATGATAGACAGAATTGACATCTGAGGAGGACTTAAAAGGGACTACACTATTCTATTGCTTCTTTCAAATATTGAGAGGTCAACACAAAAACAAAATAAATATCCCTTTATATACGCTTAAATGTCTTTAAGTGTATTTTTTTGTCTTCTTTTTCTGCGGTTTACAAAAAGTTAAGAATGATTGACAGAGACATAACATGGCTTTAACAACTTCCCTTTATAATCGGGTTTAGGCACACGATACAAATCATGGTGGAAAGAGGGGATGTAAGTGAAACTTGTTGTGATGGGAGACCTACACTATTCAGATATAGATGAAACGATAGAAGGGTTATCTGACGCACGGAGAGCGTTCTACCAAACATTTATTGCCCGTTTTTTAAGTATTGATGCGAATCTACACATCTCACTAGGAGATTTAACGAATTACGGTTATAGCACTGAGTTTGAAGGCATCCTTCAGGAGCTACAAAAAAAGAAAAGGGATTTCGTTCATGTCCTCGGGAATCATGACTTGTATGCACAGCCCAGAGAAAACGTTTTACGCATAACTGAACAACCACGTTACCATGCTAGAACAACGGACCAGGCCGTCTTTGCTTTCTTAGATACCGCCAAGGAGATGGACCATAAGGATTGGGGCGGCTGGATAGATGAAGAACAATTAAGATGGTTTGAAAGAGTCGTGCGTGACTCAGGAACAAAGCCTCTCCTCGTATTTGCTCATCATCCGGTTCATGCCACCACAAAACGTTCAGAGATGATTAAAGGCTCTATCCACCCTGACATCGACATGTGGGACATTTTAGGTCAAAAAGAAGGTCTAGGTGTTTACTTCAATGGGCATACCCATATTGAATCCATTGAACAGCAAAGAAATTGGACTTTTGTTCAACTTGCTGCGTGTCTTGATGAGCCGGCATTCCGTGTGGTGGACATTCAACAAGAGGACATTGTCGTCTCAGCGGTGGATGTGTGTGACGATGATGTTGTGAAGCATGCACCGATGATCTATGAACATATTCCTCATTTTACGCATCAGACAGACGTCCGAGGTGAGAAGCAAGATCGGGAATGTCGGATTTCTTTGACCTCTATGATGGATATCGCAAGAGACAAGTAGGATGTAGGTTGAACATTTCATAATCATTTCGAAGAGGGGTGGAGTACATGATGAAAAACATTTTACGATTATCTTTTGTCCTCTTGACAATAGGAGTGTTGGCGGCTTGTGGTGCTGCAGGAGAAACGTCCGGTGGTACAACGAATCAATCTAGTCAAGATAATGACGCAGAAACAGGGGATGCCGGTGGTGATAGTCCCATCGAGATCACATACTGGTACGCATGGGGAGACAAGATCGGTGAAAATAATGAAAATTTGGTGCAAATGTTTAACGCATCACATGATGACATTCATGTGACTGCTGAGTATCAAGGGAGCTATGATGACTTGCACGCCAAAACACAAGCGGCTTTTGCCGCTGGTCACGCACCGGAGGTCACACAGAACGAGATTGCATCAGTGGGCGTATTCGCCAATTCAGGTATGACAGAAAACCTCACGCCATTTATAGAAAAAGATGATATCGATTTGGACGATTTTAATCCTGGGCTGATGGGCAATTCATACGTAAATGGCGAGTTATACGCTTTGCCTTATTTACGTAGCACGCCAATCCTATATCTTAATCAAACCATGTTAGAAGAGAAAGGACTTGACCCTGCTGGTCCACAAACGTGGGAAGCGTTCGAGTCTTACGCCAAGACGCTAACCTCAGAAGGAGAACGTGTGGGAATCACCATGCCTGTGAACATTTGGTTTTATGAAGCATTCGTTGCACAAAGCGACGGTGAAATGATGAGCGAGGATGGGAAAGCGATGGCCATTGACAGCGATGCTGGGATTGCCCCTGTGACATTATGGAAAAAGATGATGGATGAGGGTATTATGAAAATCCCAACAGGAGATGAAGCAGGTGCCATAGCCACACAGGATTTTGTAAATGGTCGTGCAGGGATGGTCTTTTCTTCAACAGCTGACCTTACATATTTACTCTCCATGGCCGAGGATCAAGGTTTTGAACTCAATACAACATTCATGCCCGCCAATCAATATTATGGTGTTCCTACAGGAGGGGCGAACCTCGTCATGACCGCGGGGCTAAGCAAAGAGAAACAGGAAGCAGCATGGACGTTTATTAAGTGGATGACGGCCACAGAACAAACAGCGTATGCGAGCGAATATACCGGTTACTTGCCTAGTCGACTATCTGCTATTGAGACTGAGAAAATTCAACAATTATACGAAGAAAAACCTCAGTTTAAAGTGGCAGTCGATCAACTTGAGTATGCGAGGCCAAGACCGATGCAAGATCAATATCCCCAGATCGCTAAGATTCTTCAGGACGAAATAACCCGGGCGCTTATTATGGAGGATGTAGAACCAGCAGAGGCTATCAGAACGGCAACGGAGAAAGCCAATGCACTTTTACAATAATGAGTGAATGGCAAAAAGCTCACCAATATATGTTAGGGGGATGTATATAAATGGCTCAAATCACACTGAAGAACGTCTCGAAATTTTTTAACGGAGAGGCGGTCGTCAAAAACCTTCAACTGACGATCAAAGAGGGGTCATTTACTGTGCTTGTAGGTCCTTCAGGTTGTGGAAAATCAACGACACTACGCATGATTGCCGGTCTGGAGAAGCAAACCACCGGTGACATTTGGATTGGAGACCGGTGTGTGAATGACATACCACCAGGAAAACGTGATATTGCCATGGTGTTTCAAAATTACGCGCTTTATCCCACAATGACAGTCAGAGAAAACATTGAGTTCGGACTCATTAATAAGAAAATTCCCAAGGACGAGCGCAGACAACGTATTAATGACATCACAGAGATCGTTGGATTAACGCCCTTTTTAGATAAGAAACCACAAGTCCTATCGGGTGGACAGCGTCAACGAGTGGCATTGGCACGAGCGATGGTCAAAAAACCTCAAGTGTTTATTTTCGATGAGCCCTTATCCAATCTCGATGCGAAGTTACGACATCAGATGAGGTCTGAGCTCATTGAACTACACAAACGATTAGGAACTACATTTGTCTACGTCACACATGATCAGGTTGAGGCTATGTCCATGGGGGATCAGATTGTCATTCTCAATCAGGGCGAGATACAACAAGTAGCCCCACCGCTAGATATCTATCGTGACCCAGAAAATACGTTCACAGCAGCATTTATAGGGACCCCTGCTATGAATATATTTAAGTATGACAAAGTGAATATGTATTTGCCACATGCGAAGATAGCCGAAGTCGGTTATATAGGTTTTCGTCCTGAAATGGTGAGCTTATCGACTCAAGCCCCTCATGGTCAAGCGTTCATTCTCCCGGGTGAAATGATGACGCGTGAGACATTAGGTTCTGAAGTGATTTACAAGGTCAAAACAAGTGCAGGACATTGTCTCGTCAAACAATACTTATCCTCAGTTGAGAGGGCTGAGAAAGTCTATTTGAGTGTGGACTATCGTGACCTATACTTCTTTAACCATCACCAACAGCGCATAAGACCTATGATGCAGGAGCAAGCGTCTCCCGTTCTGCTGGAGGTGCAATGATGGTCTGGGCCAAAATAAGACCCTACGCCATGATTGCACCAGCCATTCTCATCTTCTGCCTGTTTTATATTTATCCCATTGGCTACATGGTCTACCTCAGTACGTTTGATTGGAATTTTGTTAGCCCAACAAAAATGTACGTCGGTTTAGAGAATTTCACGTCCCTATTTTCGGAAAGCGCGTTTAGGGAAGTCATGCACAACTCTATCACATATACGTGTCTGACCGTCTTCTTTACATTGGGGATGTCGCTCTTTTTAGCCATATGGCTGAATAAAAAAAGCATGGTGTATCGTTTTGTGCAAGGGGCTATTTTCAGCCCGCATATCATATCTCTGGTATCCATTTCTATGCTATGGATGTGGCTGATGGACACTGAATACGGACTATTAAACTGGTTGTTAAGTTTAGTGGGGGGAGAGAAAATCCAATGGCTCACCCATCCTGATGTGGCCCTTTATTCACTCGTGTTGGTAGCCGTATGGAAAGGTATAGGCTTTAATACGCTCGTGTTTATCGCTGGTTTACAAAGTATACCCAGGGATATATACGAAGCAGCCGAGCTAGATGAAGCCAACCGTTTTCGAATGTTTTATAAAATAACGCTACCGATGTTATCACCCACACTGTTCTTTTTGACAGTGATCTGTATGATTGGCTCATTTCAAATTTTTGACACCATCTCAATCATGACACAAGGGGGTCCCATAAACTCAACGAATACCTTCGTCTACTTTATCTATGAGAATGGTTTCCGCTTCTTCAACATTGGTTACGCATCCGCTGCCGGTGTCGTCTTACTCATTATTTTAAGTATCCTCACTTTCTTGTATTTTCGACTCCTATCTAGAAGCGTTCACTATCGTTAACTGTCACGTCTGACTACCCATCGAAGGGAGAAGCAAAGATGATACTCAAGACGCTGTCTTCAAAAATACTGAATGCAATGGCGCTTATAATCGTTGTCATGATTTTTGCTCTACCATTTTTCTGGATGGCCACGACTTCGCTTAAAACATTAGGGGAGACCATTGTATTCCCACCGGTATGGTTGCCTGAAAAATTAAATTGGCAAAACTTCCAGCAAGCGTGGCAATCAGGTCCTTTTTTACATTACTTTATCAATAGTGTTCTGGTCTCCGTCGGCATTCTTATTCTTCAACTTCTCACGATTATTCCGGCTGCTTATGCTTTTGCCCGTTATAGGTTTAGAGGGGATACATTCTTCTTTGGATTGACAATGATCACATTGATGATCCCCTCTCAGCTCATATTCTTGCCCGTCTACTTACAGATGAGTGCTTGGGGACTTTTAGACACGTTATGGGCCCTTATTCTCCCTTTTTCATCAAGTGCATTTGGGATATTTCTTTTACGACAATCATTTAAACAAGTCCCTGAGGAACTACTGGAGGCGGCCCGATTGGACGAAGCCAGTGAATGGCGCATTATGATGCGCATCATGGTTCCGATGGCGAAGCCTGTGTTGATCACTTTTGGCTTGTTCAGCTTCATTACACATTGGAATGACTACTTTTGGCCACTCGTGATGACAACAACGGATGAAGCCAGAACCTTACCGATAGGGGTGACCAAACTACTACACGTCGAGGGTGGTGTGGCCTGGCATATCTTAATGGCTGGCAACATGATGCTTGTGCTTCCAATTTTGCTCGTGTTTTTCTTTGCTCAGAGACATATCATACGTGCGTTTGTTTATACGGGTGTGAAATAGATGATGACAGTTTCCTAAGTCAACCAATATGAGAAGACATCATTTAAACGGTAATCTGAGTAGGGGTTGACATGAAACCTTTAGGTTGCATATAATAGCTCTTGAATAAACACGACACCATATGGTTTCATTTATAAACGGAGGGACGAACATGAGTGAAAAACAATCAACGCCCGAAATACGAAAAAACACCGTATTTAACGCGGATATACATAAGGTTTGGGAAGCTATCGCAACGGCCGAAGGTATTGACGCATGGTTTATGCCCAACGATTTTAAGCAAGAGCTAGGTTATGAGTTTACCATACAGTCTCCTTTTGGGCCTACAACTTGTAAAGTACTAGAACTTGAGTCTCCGCATCGGCTTGTATTCTCTTGGGGAGAAGAGGGATGGATCGTTACCTTTGAATTAGAAGATCTAGGAGACAAAACAGGTTTTACTCTCATTCATTCAGGTTGGGGAGAACCAGATCACATCGTGGCAGGAGGACCAGGTCAATCTAACCGTGACATTAGAAATCGTATGAACGACGGTTGGGAATCCATCGTCCATGAAAAATTACGCAAAGTAGTGGAAGGCGAATGATACCGGAACAAAAGCACGATGTGTTTCAGGCGATAGCCGACCCCACACGCCGCAAGATGTTGCGAATGCTAGCGGAGAAAGAACAGTCCGTGACCCATATGAGTCGGCAATTTCCTATCAGTCGGACAGCGGTGTCCAAACATTTGCGTATCCTAGCGGAAACTCAACTTGTCAGGGCTGAGAAGGTAGGAAAGGAAAAACGTTACACGTTACAACCGGAGGCTCTACAAGAAGTGAAGGAGTGGCTATCCTACTTTGAACAGTTCTGGGATAATAAGCTCGCTCAACTTAAACACCTTGTCGAAGAACATGATGACCAACCGTTGAAGGGTGTAAAAAAACAGACCACAATGAGAAAACAGCATGGTGGTGCTGATCAGAACGGTGTGGATGAGTAGGAGGGAGTATGACACTAAAAGGTGTAACGGTGTATTTTCTCTATTAGCACGAACGGAATTACTCACAAAAAGCAGCGGTGTTCGCCGCTGCTTTTTCAACTTCTTCAATCACACCCGTTACATCGCATCTTTTGATACAGCTGATACACCTTGATTCTTTTGCCCCTTTTGCTTTTTTCCTAGCCCATTCACGACCAACACACCGATAAGCGCAATCACACCTCCGGTAACGGATAGCATAGCGGGCCATTCATTCAACCAAATCCAAGCTACGACTATCGCGACAGCGGGTTCCAGATACATCACACTGGTGACCGAACTGGCACGTCCGTGTGATAGGGCCATTGCCCAAGTAACATAGGCGATACCCGCCGGAAAGATCCCGGCAAACAAGGCAGCTAAATGGGCCTCAAAAGTGGCATTTTGAATCGACGTCATTAGACCAGGCCAAAAAATAAAAAATGGAACGGTCCCTGCCCAAGTGAAATAAGCCGTTAATTCAATCGGGTGATAGCGACCCAACAGTGGCTTTTGAAAGACAAAAAAGACAGACGTCGCTACAGCAGCCATTAAGACTAGCAAAGCCCCTTTGGACAAGGCGAACGTCGAACCCTCAGCAGAACCCAGCGTGATGCAGACAATGCCTACGAAACCGATCGCTAAACCACTCCACCCTAAAAGACTTAAGCGTTCTTTCAGTACGACAATGGCAATGATAGCCGTGAAAATCGGGGCAGAACCGATTAACATGCCTGCCGTACCGGCTGGGATGGTTTGTACACCGAATGTGACACCAAAGTGATACAAACTGATGCCGACCCACCCCAGCAATATCATATTGATAAAATCCTTTTTGGCCGGAAAGCGAAAACGTATGCTTGGCCATAAAGCGATCAAGGCAAAAAAGAATGATGCAATTAAATAACGTATGAGCACCAAGTGTCCGGCTTCATAACCTCCCTGTAAACTGGCGCGTATCGCTGCAAACGTTGAACCCCAAATGACAACGGTGATTATGGCCATTGCCAGTGCTTTTGTATTCAATAGGTGTCCCTCCTTGCCCTATCATTCACTGCTTTTCTACACTTAAATGTATGAAGAACCCAACAAGCTCTCATCTCTTCTTATTTTATTGGCAAAATGATACAATGTCTTCAACCATTGAGCTCAAAAATAACCAACCATTGTTGAATAGACTAGGACAGGTTAAGGGAGTTGGAGGAACATAGGTATGCCGCAAGCAAAGTATAAACAAATCATCAAATATATATTGGAAAAAATCACAAGAGGCGAATGGACCATCGGGAGTAAAATCCCCAGTCAGCGGGCATTAGCTAAATTGTTCGACGTGAATCGGAGCACAGTCATTACCGCATTGGAGGAACTAACTGCGGATGGTCTTCTAGAAGCAAAAGTGGGTCAAGGCACCATTGTAGCTAATAATACATGGACTTTAATCAGCGCGAAGAAACCGGTTAATTGGAACAAAAATATATCTCTCGGCATCCATCAGGCTAGCATGAGTATCGTCCAAATCATTAACGAAACGGAGGCAAATGCTAGATATATTCAACTTGGGAAAAGCGAACTATCTCCAGACTTATTTCCCATCACAACCATGAAACAGATTATGACAAAAGTGACGGAGCAGCTTACCCCACTCAGTTATGAACAGCCCAAGGGAAACCTTGAGCTACGTGAGGCGATATGTGCTTATCTAGAAAAAAAGGGTATCTACACTTCGCCTGCATCTGTTCTAGTCGTATCTGGGGCTTTGCAAGCCTTACAATTGATTTCTATCGGTTTACTCAGTCGGGGGTCGACCATATTCCTAGAACAACCCTCATACCTTTATTCGCTCTCTGTCTTTCAATCAGCCCACATGAAACTGTATGGCTTACCGATGGATCAGCAGGGCATTGTACCCCAAGAGATTGAGCATGTTTCTATGCCGCAGGAAAAATCGGTACTATATACCATCCCAACCTTCCATAATCCGACCGGGACTTTGATGCCTGAAAACAGAAGAGAAGCGCTTATGAATATCTGTGAGAAAGAGCAGACACCGATGATTGAAGATGATGTGTACGGAGACCTATGGTTAGACACACCGCCACCCCCTCCGTTAAAGTCGTACGATAAATACGGGAGTGTCCTCTACATTGGTAGTTTATCTAAAACGTTAAGTGCTGGTTTTCGAATCGGGTGGATGGTAGGCCCTGAATCTGTCATTGACAGGTTATCTGATCTGAAAATGCAAACAGACTACGGATCTAGCTCATTATCGCAAAAAGTGGCCAAGGAATGGTTAGTAAGCGGCCTTTATGAACAACATCTCACATTTGTAAGGGAGGAGCTCAAGAAGCGACGCGCTGCCACTCTAGAAGCACTTCGGAAAGAGCTCACAGGGATGGCCACGTGGCAAGCGCCTCAAGGGGGCTTTTTTATTTGGATCAAGGTCCTCATGCCCATACACAATAAATCATTATTTGAAAAAGCATTGACGGAAGGCCTTCTTCTTAATCCCGGTAGCATTTATGCCCAACAGCACGGGGTGTATCTTCGCCTGTCTTACGGTTATGCCTCCATAGAAGATATTCGAGAGGGGATTCGTAGGTTGGGACTTATTCTTAGGAACTTGGAGAGCGGTTAGAATATTTTAGGTTATGACCAATAAAAAAGCTTCTTTACCCGCAATGGATAAGAAGCTTTTTCACGTTCACTCATCTCTAACATTTAAAATAATCTCAATTTAAGTTTTTCACGTTTGCAGGTGTACGAAGTGCAGATCCTTGACATGACTAGTTTGATAAAGTTGTGAAGTCATTATTTTAATCTGAAATGTAGCTTCCTAACAGTTTTGCTAATTCTAACATGCCGTATTTTTGCGCCTTTGCTTCGGCGTCTGCGTTATAGTTTGTATTCGTGTTCACATCATACGTGAAAATCTCACCTTTTTCATTTCGAATAAACTCAATGCCGGCGACAGCAATATCGTTTTGAGCTAAGAATGTTTCATACTGTTTGATAATCGGGTCATTAAAGTCTTGGATAATGTCAAATTTAGGTTTTTCTTCTTTCGTTTCAGGCTGTTCATCAGCGGGGCAGAACAAGTCATCAATTTGACAAGTATCAGCAGGGCACAGCTCGAAGCCTTCCGATGTATCTACTTGCACCGCATATAGGAATTGGCCGCCAACAAATTCACATCTCGTAATATACGGTTGAGGTGCTCGTATGTACTCTTGAATAAGCGTAATCCCGTCGATAGGCTCTTCAAACTCATCACTTTCAATATACGTTTGAAGACGATCGTACGAATGAAACAATCGAACACCTAAGCCCTTACCAGCTCGATTATGCTTGGTGATGAAAGATTGTCCTTCAAACTTAGAAGCTGCGTCCAAAATCTCTTCTTTTCCAACAGCGGCCACCGTTTTCGGAGTGGGCACGCCTGCAGCATTCAACGCCATATATTGCGCGACTTTACTCACTTCTAACTGTAGTGCCCGGGTTCCATTGAGAACAGGACGTCCATGTCTTTCTAGCCAAGCTAGTACACCGGATGCCAGCTCAGGTGCGTATCGATGGCCTCTCGTGTGAGAAGAAGCACTCATGCGATTATAGAAAACACCTTCGGGAGGTGTACTGCTCAGGTCAATTTGACCCGACTTAAGGTGCCAGTCCTCATAAGGCAACTGAAGCTCATCAAGTCTTTTAGTTAAATGTTCGGTCCATTCCTCATTTTCGTGGATAATGTGAATCTTCCCCATGTTGACATTCCTCCTCCTAGGTTGTGTCTCTATTATGCCATAGACTGTTGTTTTTTGCGTACTTTGTGCTGTACAACGTGGACCAGAACTCGCCCGTAAAAGCATAACATCAGCTTTAGCAGTGCAGTGCGGGTCAGTCATCCACATGGGGGTGACCGACATCCACTGTCTAAAAAAGCCAATTTAGTACACTAGAACCACTTCACATCAAGCGTGTAAAATTTAACAGTAAAACGTATGGCGTAACGTTAAAAGCTGCTATTCAGGTTAACAACAGCATATTTTTTGGTTAAGTCAAGATAATGATTAAACGAATGTTAAACATGTGTATGAAAAAAAGAAAAACACCCTTGCCACAAGAGTGCTAAAGTCCTATTCGTGTCTTCACGAATGGTGAACGAAGTTGTATAATATACGGTAGGTTCACGCTCAGAGTCGGAATTGTCACAATGCCCCAACTGGGATAATGGGGCTCAAGTGTGTACATCACATGTTAGCATGTTAAAAATGTCATTACAACCAAAAAATAGGATATGTCACAAAATTGAAATAATATGTTATGTCAGGAAGTGATCATCAATGCCTAATAACAAACTAAAGACAGAACGTATAGATGTCCGTGTACCGACACCTTTTTTGAAGAAAGTAGAAGAATACCAGTTAGAACAGAGTATCGCCACTCGTACACAGGCTCTTCTAGAGTTGGCTCGGTATGGACTAGAAGCAAGAAGAAAACAAGATTAATTCCGACTACTGGCGTGAACCTTCACCCCTCATTTTGCCTCTACCAAATCTCTATTAAGGAAGTATTGTATTTAATGTGTCTTTTACACAACGTACTGTTCCAGATAAGGGATTTAAGATTTCTTTAATGCTACAGACCCCATCGACTGTATCATCTACAATATCAGTGACCCCATCGACTGTGTCGTCTACAGTGTCAGTGCCCCTATCGACTGTGTCGTCTACAATATCTGTTACTTCATCGACCGTATCGTCTACAGTATCAGTAATCCCATCAACTGTTTCGTCAACCTTGTCCTCTATTTTATCCACTTTATCTTTCACAGGATCTGTAATTTTATCGATTGGCGTTTTCTTGTCGCCATCGCCATTGTCACCGTTACCATCATCGTTATTACCGTTATCTCCGTTATCTCCGTTGTCATTATTCCCATTATCGTTGTCATCGTTACCATCCGTATGGTCGTTATCATCATTGTTGCCACCACTTCCACCCGTTCTAGGAATGGTACTAGATTGGGAGGTGTCATCTTCGTTTTCATCTTCCTCGAGTAGTAGCGCGATTAGTCTTTCCAGGATGACGACCGCCTCTGCACGTGTGGTGGGTCGTTGTGCTCGAAAAGACCCATCAAGGTACCCACCAAGTAAGCCCTCGTCTGATGCATAAGCAACATAAGTTTTTGACCAGCTCGGAATATCGGCGTTGTCTTTGTACCCAAGTCCCACTCGAGGGATTTGATCTAATTCTTTGCCTTCGACTAAGGCACGAGCTGCAATAGCGGCAATTTCAGCACGTGTAATATTACCATTAGGCTTGAATAGACCTGTCTCGTAGCCCTCTACAATACCATTTGATGCAGCAATGGTGATATCGTTATAGGCCCAATGATTTCTCGTTACATCCGGAAATCCACGTGAGTGACCCGACCCGGATAATTCTAAGATGCTCACCACTACTGTAGAAAATTCAGCTCTAGAAATAGAACCTTCAGGTCTAAAAGTATCGTCAGGGTATCCCTGAATGTGTCCCTGATCGAGCATTGATCTGATGCTCTTTTCTGCCCAGTGACCCTCAACATCGCGGAATTGTTCAGCGAATGCGGTTAAAGGCACCGTGAAGACTAGTACAAAAACTAATAAGAGTAGACATTTTCGTTTCATTTTCCTCTCCTTTTCTAGGAGGGAGCTAAACTTCTTTACCCTGAACGTCTACTAGTTTAATGAGAGCTAAAACGATTATGTTGTTTGGCTTAGAATGTAATACTCCCTCCTTATGGTTTAATTTTACATTTCAACCACAAAATAAATATTACTATACAATCACGTACAAATAAAGTTAAAACTTAAATATTTAACAAATAAAAACAATTTATAGTGTATAAATAACGTGTAGTATGTTGCAACAATGCTGGGAAAACGGGACTGTATGATCGTTATGATAGAACGGCTTGTAATAGACGTAAGTTGAAAAAGATTAATGAAGGATCTGAAAAACGTTTGTTATTTGGAACGAAAACGTACGGTAGGGGCGGATTTACGTTGTTGAATCAAATAATATGGTAGTATGGATATTAATGGGGAAATTGACTGAGGAGATTGATAGATTAATCATGATAGTTCCTTTTAAGGTAGATCACTTTACTAGATGGTATAAAAATACATGGGGCAAGATATAAGCATTCTGCTAGAGGTGAGGTCATTATTAGAAGGAGGGGTACACCTTGGGTGACCGTAAGCATATAGCGATTTTATTTTATACCCTTTTACTGATTGTCTCAGTAGCATTTATATTAGAACACTTTGGGTACAAAATTATTTATGTGACAAACATTTTTATACCTTACGTAACAAAATATATACTCCCTTGGGTTGCATTGTATTGGTTTATTAGATTCGTTAAATCGAATGAGATCAAACGTAAAAACTAAATACACCAGCATCAACAGTTATATGGTGTACAACCGATAAAAACGATGGGAAAATTAGGATGAAAGTCGCACTGCACTAATCAAAAAAGTAGTGAGATAGAGATTGAAGGTTTAATTTTATATCAGTGACCCTTACTCATAAGTGATCATTAAAAACACTCTATTAAAAGTAGCCTAAGTAACAAAACGTTTTATCTGTAAGGTAACTTTTTATTTCTGTAAGCGTCGGAATATTTAGAGGAATATTTGACTAACAATAAGACAATAGTTGACATTTTTTGCTCATTCTTTTCAAGATGAATGTTTCCTATGCTATAATAAAAACTGTTGCTGGTAAATTCTTGGCGACTGTTTGTGGTTCTGTTTTTTCATTACATATACACGCAAAATAGAAATCAAAGGTGACGTCATGACACAAGGAAAACTACTGATTAGCTTTGCATTAGCACTCACACTTCTTTTTATGATTGAAGAAGATATTGAATTCTCTTCCTTACACTCACAGGTTACGGGGAGCATACATAGCAGTGAACAAATAGGATACGGGACAGAGGATAGACAATGGGTTCTTACACAGCAAACCCCAAAATCAAAGACAGGCTACCCTGTGAAAGTGACGGAGGAAGTCAGTATCCCCATGCGTGATGGTGTTATCCTAAAGGGACGCTTGTTCCTCCCCGAGTATAAGCGGGGCCCTTTTCCTACTATCGTACAACTTAACGGTTACGGACATGATCGAACAGACGTAGCTGATCGTGAACACATGCTATATAATCTTGTTGAACGAGGATATGCTGCATTACATGTCAGTCTTCGCGGAGTTGGAAGTTCAGAAGGAGAAAGTAACTTATTCAATCAATATGGACAAGACGGTTACGATGTCATTGAATGGGCAGCCGCTCAACCTTGGAGTGATGGCCATGTAGGAACAGTGGGTATATCTTTATTGGGCATTAGCCAGTGGTTAGCAGCCAAGGAACTTCCCCCTAGCCTAAAAGCCATTAGCCCGATTGCAGCCTGTGCAGATTGCTATTCTTATTTATGGTATCCAGGGGGCATGCTACCAGGTCCAGGCCGAGAGGGAAGAACCGAATATTCCTTTGCCTTGGAACACCGCAACTTAGACGAATGGTGGCGTGAACGAACAGTCTTAGAGAAGGACATACAAGCGATGACTGATCAAGGGATTGCACCACTTGTATCTGGTGGTTGGAACGATTACATCACACCTGGTAATATCAGAGCATTTAAACAAATAAGGGCAACGGGAGGCGAAGGAAAGCTCATTATTGGACCGCAAGCTCACCGTTATTTAACAAACGTTCAGCCCTATGACTTTGAAATTTATCAGACGCTGTGGTTTGATCATCACCTTAAAGGCGTCGATAATGGCATTGACCAAGAAGATCGAGTCCTAATATATGTCCAGGGCCCTGATCGATGGCGTTTTGAAAAAGATTGGCCCATACCAGACGCTAACGATGTGGAACTTTACCTGACGGATTCTAAAAGTGGATCGATTGAAAGTATCAATGACGGTTCATTACAGCCAGAGCTTCCCGCACAAAAAAATGTGTCAGATCAATATACATATGATCCCGATTTAGGTCCTTTTTTACCTGCATTATTAAGCTCCTCTAGGCGCTTAGACATTGATCAGTCTTCGTATGAAGCTCAAACATTGACTTGGACAACAGACCCACTGGCTGTATCCACGGAGGTCACAGGGAGTATCAAACTTCAATTTTGGGCTAGTGCGAATGTCGAGGATACAGATTTCGTTGTTCAGGTAACAGACGTTGCCCCAGATGGGACTTCACGGCAGGTCACAACCGGCTATCTTAATGCGTCTAGAGCCGAATCTGTCAGTGACCCTACGCCGTTGGAGCCTGGACAAGCACAGCAGTATACGATGGAAATATTGCCTACATCTTACGTATTCCAAGCCGGTCACCGAATACGTTTAAGCCTAGCTGGCGGGGCTAAACCTTTGGACAATCAAAGATATGCGCAGGGCCCTGGTTTACATCCAACCCCAGCTGAAGTTGAGATCCATCAGGGCATCGATTACCCGTCATCTGTTGTGTTCCCTGTCATTGGGAACGAGGATATCTGGACAACTGAGGATACTTTTGCAGACGTACCAGACAGCCATCCGTTTTTTCATGAAATTACAACATTAGCCCATCGTGGGTTGATCAATGGGCGTAGCAGCACAAAGTATGTGCCAGATGGCTTTTTGTCTCGAGCCGAGCTATCGGCTTTACTTGTACGTGCGTTCAGTTTAGAACAAGAAAGTGAGACACTACCATTTACAGATGTGGACGCAGCCAAGTGGTATGCCAAGCCGGTTAGCGTTGCCTATCGTCACGGTTTAGTGCAAGGGGTCAGCACTCGACGTTTTGAACCTCACCAAGATGTGACCCGTGAACAAGCCTTTACCATAGTCGCCAGGGCTATAAAGGATCAAGAATATACACAAGACCTCAGCGAGGAAGTTATAGCTAGTATACTATCCCGAGTACAGGATATAGAATATCTTAGCGATTATGCGCGCGAAGGTGTGGCCAGCCTATTAAATGCCGAGATCATTGACGTCGAGGCAAGTGGGTTACTACGCCCTAGGGAAGCGATCACCCGGGCAGAAGTGGCACAGTTCCTATATCGTTCTTTGTCTTAACGAGTCTTGCTTTAACTAACGTCAAAAGGGAACCTGTACTCCTCGTAATGTGGTCTTAAGGGTCTCTAGAACCATACATACTGGTCTAGAGGCCCTTTTTGTTTTGGTTTGTATCATCGACAACGATTGAGGCTTGCCGGCATATTAAACTTAAACTTTGCAATATAGTACACCTGTAACATGACTTAAAAACTAGTCCTATGTACTTATAGAAATGAAATTAAATGACTTGAGTACAGGTAAACGTTAGGTTAATTTTTGTAGATAAAAAATAACCAAAATACTACAGAAGATATATTTGAAAAAAATACAATTATTATCATGACATGGATAAAATTTCATGGTAAAATACACCTTGTGTCAAAAATTGGGTTATTTCAACAGTTTTTGATAATTATATATTCTATTTTGGATGCAACTTTTTCTTCTTTGAACTCAATCGTATAACGCTCTATTCACGAACTACGTCTTGGTTTGGAAGATAAATTAACAGAATGGGAGTAGGGTGGGCGTAAGTAAAAATGAAGTAGAAGGGAGAATGGGATAAAAAAATTACTCATGAAGTTAAATTTTATGCACAAAAATGAAGTGGGGGAATGACAAAATGAAAAAAATCTTAGGTTTACTAGTGATTATGATGTTAGTATTTGGTTTAGTGGCGTGTGGAGAATCTGACATTGAGCCCGTAGATAATGATACTACTGATACAGAAACAGATACAGATGAAAGCGAAGGAACTGATGAGGCAGGTAATGAAGAGGGCTCAGAGGAAACGGCAAATACACAAAACCTAGCAGTGGGAGATACCGTTAACTTTAATGGTTTACTCGTTACGGTTAATTCAGTAGAGTACAGTCAGGGAAATGATTTTGAATCTCCAAGTGAAGACGTTTTCCTAGTTGTTGACGTCAGTATAGAAAATGAAACTGATGAATCTGAGAACATTTCTTCTATGTTGATGACTGAATTAGTTGATCCAGAAGGGTATTCTTATGACATTACGATTTATACTGACGCTCAGGGGAGCTTAGATGGAGAAGTTGGACCTGGTCGAACAATGAGAGGGCAAGTGGCATTCGATGTGCCCGACCATGAGTCTTATGAATTTATTTTTAGTGATCCATTCCAATCTGGGCAGGCCATTTGGCAAATAGAAAAAGAATAATAGGTAAGGACAGGAATAGATAACCTTATTTCAGCCGACTCTTATCCTTATAGAGTCGGCGTATTTATGAAAGTCATACACTGATATTTGTTTGTTTTTTTACTCATAGTAAATCGATTATGTACAGCCCCGACATAAAGGAGCCATCTACGGCTCTAATAAAAATACCTCTTATAGGACTCACATGTTTAGGCCTTGATAGCCACCTGTTTTATCCTTTTCCCACACCATAACATATTCACTTTCAGCAGTGGGCTCATCGATTGTGTCTGCTTCAATTCTAAATCCGTTTTTGAGATAAAAATGAATGGCATTTTTATTTTTCTGATACACTTTCAATTCAATCATGTCCTGCTTTTGCTTAATATAACGAAGTAATTGTTTTCCGTAACCCTTCTTTTGCTTTTTAATATCCACAAACAACGCTGCTAAATAGTGATCAACCATGGAGACAAAACCCAGGATGTGATCTCTTTCATGAATCACAAACGTGTCAGCCATCGGAAGATACGTTGTTTTCATATCTATTTTCTTAGATTCCCAGTAATCTGGGCTAATAAAGTCGTGTGCAGCGACACTCCCCTCAACCCAGATGTCTATCACTTGATCCATATCTTTATTGTTTAACCGTCTGATCTCCACCATATTCCCACCTTTAAAGTATTCTGCTTACCGTAAAATATAATGATCCTTGACATGGCATCGTCCACATGACGACGTCAGTATAGTCCACCATAAAGGGCAAATGTCCTCTCATAAGTTTAAATGATATGAGCGAAAAAAGCTGTTTTTTTTAAAAGAAAAAATATAATATATATATCAAATGATGATCAACAGTGTGTTCATGACCATTGATTCATATCAATGAAAGGGTGTTAACAATGACATCATCGGTTCTATATTTTGAAGAGCTGGACCAGTCAAGTCTTCCACTTGTGGGAGGAAAGGGAGCGAACCTCGCTGAAATGACCAAAGCTGGGTTCCCGGTCCCAGAAGGATTTTGTATCACAACACAGGCTTATAAAGCATTAATATCCAGTAGTCCGGAAATGAACAAGCTATTAAAAGAATTAAATACCATGAACACAAATGACTTACAGCATTTAAGACACCTAGGAAAAAGCATACGTGAACATATCGAACATCTAGAAATGCCGTCACAACTCCGGGACGATATAATTGAAGCTTGGAAGAAAACAGGCGAAGAATATCCCTATGCCGTAAGATCCAGTGCAACAGCGGAAGACTTGCCAACGGCATCCTTTGCAGGACAACAGGATACGTACTTAAATGTCTACGGAGAAAAGGAACTATTATATTATGTTCGCAATTGCTGGGCCTCTCTTTTTACAGATCGTGCTATTGCCTATCGAGCCAAAAATAAGTTTAACCATGATCAGGTTCATTTATCGGTCGTCGTACAACGCATGGTCCAACCTGATATTTCAGGTGTTATGTTTACAGCTGATCCGACAACTGGACATCGACATGTCACCTCTATTGATGCAAGCTTTGGCTTAGGGGAAGCCATTGTTTCAGGTATCGTATCTGCAGACCTATATAAAGTAAAATCAGGAGAAATCATCAGTAAGAGGGTGTCAGAAAAGAAAATAGCGGTATTGCCGCTTACAAACGGTGGAACTGAAACTAAACCGATCCCTATAGAGCAACAGAAAAAGCAGGCTTTATCTGATCAATTGATTATAGAATTGGCTAAGCTTGGTAAGAAAATAGAAAATCATTACGGGTCTCCACAGGATATTGAGTTCTGTGTAGAAGGGGAGGAAATGTTCATTGTCCAAAGCCGTCCCATTACATCCCTGTATCCATTACCTGATCTACCCCAGCAACCGTTACATGTGTTAGTATCATTAGGTCATATTCAAATGATGACCGATGCGATGAAGCCGTTAGGCATATCTGTATTTAAAACGATAGCCCCAAAACCGTTTTTACAGGAATCGGGTGGAAGACTTTTTATAGACCCAACATCCATACTGCAAACGAAATGGGGAAGAAAAATACTCCCTATTATATTAAATAACATGGATGAATCAATGAGTAGAGCAGTAGAAGCATTTATACAGCGTCCTGAATTTAGAAAGATTCCCGCCGAAAAAAAGCCGCTAAGACCTAAATTACGACTACTACGCCCGATCTTGAAGGACGTTTTCCTGAAGTTATTTAAACATGACCCAAGCTTAGCTAAAGCTCAAGTAGAGACTGTCATGGAGAAAGTGGCGCATACCGTTTCAAATGATCTGAATAGTCAAACAGGCGTGTCTCGCATAGAAGAGGTTAAGAACCAATTAGAACAAGTGGTTGGTCACGTTTCTAAAATTGTGGCTAATCCTATCACATTAATGATAACGACCAGAGTCTTACGAAAAATGTTGTTCCGGATCACTGAGAGTGACTATGAATTTAATCAATTGACGAAATCCCTGCCCGGGAACATCATGAGTGAGATGGGGCTCGAGTTAGGAGATTTAGCCGATTCGCTCCGGGATTCACCAGAAGTAGAGGAGTATTTAAAATCTGCAAAAGACGAAACCTTTTATGAAGGATTATTAATGGTTCAGGGTGGTGACGCCTTTAAGGAATCTTTTGAAGCTTTTATTGAAAAATACGGGATGCGATGTGCTGGAGAAATCGATATCACAAGACCACGTTGGAGAGAAAAGCCCACCCTTATGGTATCGACGATTTTAGGACATAAACGTAACTTAAAACCGAATGAGCATAGAGCTAAATACGAGCAAGGATTAAAAGAGGTGGCAGAGGCAAGGCGAAGCGTTTTTCAAAAAATGGGTCATAAAGGATTAAATAAAATAAAGAAAAAGTTCATGGCACGGCTCATAGAGGTTTACCGTCACATGGGTGGATTAAGGGAACACCATAAGCATTTAATAACGATCGTATTAGATGATTGCAAGCAGGCCTTACTAAATGAAGCCAACACAATGGTGAAAAAAGGAATACTTCTAGAAACAGAGGATATCTATTATTTGACTCTAGATGAATTAATTGAGTTGGCCACAGGAACGTTTGAGCAAAATGTCGAATCCCTTGTGAAAAAACGTAAAGAACATGATGCGTGGTGCCAAACTTTAAATCAGCCGAGAGTGATGACAAGCGAAGGTGAGATTATAACTGGAACTGTTAGAGAAGGTGACTTTCCTGAGGGGGCTCTTGTTGGCAATCCCGTATCAGGTGGTGTGGTCGAAGGGAGGGCACGGGTAGTATATAAGCCAGAGGAAGCAAATTTGAACGAGGGTGAAATATTAATTGCCAATCATACGGATCCAGGGTGGACACCTTTATTCCAAACGGCCAAGGCGTTAGTAACTGAGGTTGGAGGCTTAATGACGCATGGCTCAGTTGTAGCGAGAGAATATGGGATTCCAGCTGTTGTCGGTATTGATGATGCAATGCAGAAAATAAAGGATGGTCAATGGATTCGTGTTGACGGCGATCATGGATTTGTAGAAATTATAACAGATGAAAATGATCATAAAAGAACCTAACGGAATCCGTTAGGTTTCAGACTGTAGAATACCTTTTCTAAATTTAAGGTTTAAGGTTCAATAGGATATTATATGATGTCCCCATTCAAAATGGAATTTCTGACAATAACATAGTCGACATGACGAATGGCATCCAATTTATTTCCTCCCGCGTAAGATATGGAGGATTGAAGGTCCTGTTCCATTTCAGTCAGCGTATCTTTTAAGTGGCCTTTATATGCCACATGCATTTTTTTACCTTCAACATTTTTGTGCTCACCTTTTTGGAATTCGGAAGCTGAACCAAAGTATTCCTTATAAAGTTTGCCGTCTATTTCCACCGTCTCGCCAGGGGATTCTTCATGTCCAGCAAATAATGACCCAATCATGACCATTGATGCACCGAATCTGACGGACTTCGCGATATCACCATGTGTACGAATCCCACCATCGGCGATAATCGGCTTACTTGCTGCCTTTGCACACCATCTCAGTGCCGCAAGTTGCCAACCCCCTGTTCCAAATCCAGTCTTAATTTTAGTGATACATACTTTTCCAGGCCCAATGCCCACTTTTGTTGCATCCGCACCGGCATTTTCTAATTCGCGTACGGCTTCTGGGGTGCCTACATTTCCCGCTATAATAAAGCTCTCAGGGAGATGCTTCTTAATGTGCTGTATCATATGGATGACCGCATCTGAATGTCCATGTGCGATATCAATCGTGATATATTCGGGTGACAGGTTTTCGTCTGCTAACTGTTCAATGAACCGGTACTCTTCTTCTTTAACCCCGACACTGATCGATGCATAAAGCCCGCGGGATTGCATGTCTTTTACAAAAGATAAGCGCTGTTCGGGTTGAAAACGATGCATAATATAGAAATAATTATTTTCCGCCAGGTTAATGGCAATTTTCTCATCTATAATCGTCTGCATATTCGCAGGTACGATAGGTAATTTAAAAGTCCGACCGCCAAAGGTCACAGACGTATCACATTCAGATCGACTATTGACAATAGACTTGGCAGGAATTAACTGAACATCTTCATAATCAAATACATGTTCCATGTCTATCTACTCCTATATGAAAAAATTAATCTTGATTCAATCCAATGACGAACCACAAAGCAAGTCACAAGGGAAGTATATAACACAAACGATTGAATGTCAAAGAAACAAAACGTTCGTTTTATGGTGTCTTTTATTACTTTAATAGTGAAGAAGAGATAGTGAAATAAATGAAATACGAACTTATGAATAAAGATTGGGACAAACAATGTGATTAAGATAGATGTCGGTGCCGTGCCATTACACCACGCGTTCATAGCCTTCACTACTTAGGGACAAAAGATGTATCGGAGTAAACGAAAATGTGGTAATCGTGGACACCTGCAAAAATCATTAAACAAATGAAGGCATGATGCCGTCTAATACATAGGGGGTGATGACTCTTGTCTAAACGGTTGAATATAGGCGTATTTATTTTGGTTCTAAGCGTATTATTTGTGGTGGCCTGTTCCATTATTTCTACTGATGCTCTTGAGTCGATTGAGGTGTATGAAATGGAGAGTTTTTCTGACGTTAAAGCAGATTCCTCCGTTGTTATTACAGACCCTGACGACATGAAGACTTTACAAAAAGCTGTTAACAGGGCCAGTAAACAGCCAGGTGTCGTAGACATGGTGGAACCTCAATACAAGGTGGTGCTTGGAGAGGACACTTATTTTCTGTGGCTGAGTGAAACATTGGGGACGGTTATGAATACTGAAGACACTCATACGATTTATTCCCTTTCTTCTAAGTCAGCGAAGCAAGTGCAGGAGATAATCGCAGACGCGTTCATTCAAGATAAAAATAATCATGGTGAATGATTGCTCAGGTGACTCGCCTAGATGACAGAAACTATCATAATAGAAGCCTTTCATTTAATGACGAGGCGCTAATAACATGACAGAGACGCCTAAAAGACATATACTAGCACCAACCCAATCATATAGGTCTGGTGTTTTTTTATCTATTCCCCATCCCCACAAAACAGAAAGAATGATAAAAACGCCTCCATAAGCAGCATAAACTCTCCCGAATGTCGGAAATGATTGAAAGGTGGCAATAACCCCATATAAAGCTAAAGCTACACATCCAAATAGACCTAAGTAAACGGCCTTACCTTCCCGTAGCCATAACCATATAAGGTAACCCCCACCTATTTCTGCTATTCCCGCGAAAAAGAATAATAATATGGTTTTAATGATCATAGGTTTCTCCTCGCTTTCGAAAGGTTTTCAATACAGTCATCCCAAGATAAACATTCACAATCAATCGCGTTTTGTAAGATTAATTTCATTAGGTTGAGGTCTTCAATTAATTCTTCGATTTCACACATTTTTTTGCTTGCTAATGTACGCCACTGCACTGCACGTGAAGTATTTTGATTAAATCCTTCTATTAAGATTAATATTTCCTCTAAAGTTAACCCTATATTTTGAGTCAACTTGATAAATTCTATTCGCGGTATAACATCTTCTGTATACCTTCTTCGTCCATTCATTCTTTCCGGATTCGGTAAAAGTCCTTTTTGCTCGTAATAACGGATTGCAGAAGGCTTTAGCTTCACTTTTTCTGCTAATTGGCCTATCGTTAATACACTCACTTAAAATCCTCCTTGACTTAAAGTTAACTTTAAGAATTATAGTTATATTATAAACTATAAAAGGAGATGTTTGTTGTATGAGTATGCCAATTGCGTGTCATTTTAACGCTTTATCTGTTGATCAACAAAAGAAATATAAGGATCTACGAAATCAGTTGAAAGCGATTGTCATTGAGACAAAAGAACTGCCAAATGGTTATAGCTTCACTTATCCAAATGAAGACATTGTACTCGAGCATATAATGGATTTTGTTATACTTGAACGTATATGTTGCCCATTCTTAGAATTCAAACTGAATATAAATACTAAAGATGACGTTTTATTAACATTGAGTGGTCATTCAGAAACAATCAAGTCATTTTTAAAGATAGAATTTGAATTGTAATCATAAAAAAGTTGTTCCAAGTTATAAAGGAACAACTCAGACTGTAGACAAAGTACCGAAAGGTACTTCAGGTCTACGGTCTTTTTTTGTAGAATGAAGTTAAGGACAAACGGTGAGGAGGTATAATGGATGTTATCCAAACGTGAGAACAATCTACGACATCAACTTCAAGTTGTCACTCTCGATGATTTAGTACCGATGGATCACTTAGTTCGTAAAATTGACCAAGCAATCGACTTTAGCTTTATCTATGATTTAGTTGAACAGTATTATTCACCAAACAATGGACGTCCTAGCATTGACCCTGTGGTCTTAATTAAAATTCCACTTCTTCAGTACATATTTGGCATCCGTTCGATGCGCCAGACCATTAAAGAAATTGAAACGAATGTCGCTTACAGGTGGTTTCTAGGATATGAGTTAACTGAAAGAATTCCTCATTTCTCTACCTTCGGTAAAAATTATGTTCGGCGATTTCAAGACACGGATTTATTTGAAACCATTTTTTATCGCATTTTGAAAGAAGCCATTAATGAAGGATTTGTTGACCCAGAGGCCGTTTTTATTGATTCAACTCACGTTAAGGCCAACGCTAATAAAAAGAAGTTTATCAAAAAGAAAGTTCGCACAGAGACACGCCGTTATCAAGAGCAATTGACAAATGAGGTCAACGAAGATCGGGCGAAACGTGGAAAAAAGCCTTTTACTCCCAAAACAACGACGAGTGAGAAGGAATTAAAAGAGAGTACAACCGACCCCGAAAGCGGATATTTTGTAAAAAATGAACGGGAAAGAATGTTTGCTTATTCATATCATACTGCTTGTGACCGAAATGGTTTTGTTTTGGGAGCTATAGTAAAAGCAAGTAATGTCCACGATAGCCAGGTCTTTACAGACCTATTTGAACAGATAAAGTCGAAGATCGGACAACCTCGTGCCGTAGCTCTAGACGCGGGTTATAAAACACCTTATATTAGCAAGGTTCTTTTAGATGAAGGCATTCGACCAGCCATGCCTTACACACGTCCTAAAACAAAAAAAGGTTTTTTTAGAGCACATGAATATGTCTATGATGAGTACAATGATTGTTACATATGTCCGGAAGGACAAATCTTGCCCTATTGTACAACCACTCGAGAAGGTTATCGACAATATAAATCTCAAGCCCACATTTGTCGGTCTTGTCCTATGCTTTTTAAGTGTACGGCTAGCCGTGATTGCACTAAACAAATTCACAGGCATGTATGGCAAGACTACTTAGATGAAGTTGAGCATTTAAGGCACACTGACAAGAACAAAGAGATTTACGCTATGCGTAAAGAAACCATTGAAAGGGTATTTGCAGACTTAAAAGAAAAGCATGGTTTGCGTTGGACTACCTTGAGGGGAAGGAAGAAAAACACAATGCAGGCGATGCTTGCTTTTGCTGCCATGAATCTTAAGAAACTGGCAAATTGGAAGTGGCGACCTTCGGTCCATCTATATTTTTTTATAAAATTAAACGAAAAACCTCTTCTAAACCATTTAGTCTGCTGGTTCAGAAGAGGTTTTTCTACAATCTGAGTTGTTCCAAGTTATAAAGGAACAACTTTTTTTCTAAAGAGATACTGTATTCTCTATTTTTTTATCATTTCGGAGCATCTTCTTCTCTGCGTCGTTATATGAATTATTGACTATATATCATTTTTTATATGGCCCTTATCATACTAACCGTTATGGGTATTCCCTTCCTTTATTCTCCTATTGGTGTTGGTATAAATGTAAAGAAAGGCACTTAGTCCAAACAAGATACCACCTAATAAGAAATAAGGTTCAATAATAATAAATAGTAATGGGGTTGGTTCTGCCTGTAGCATGCTTTGTGTAATCCCTACACCACCACGCAAACCTAGTACGACACACGCTATCCATGCTGAAGTGAGTAAAAACCAATTTGGGATATCTTCTCCCCATGCTTGAACAAGTGCAAGAGCAATAAAAGCAGCAAGAAAACATAGCACAATGGCAGCTAGATTAATCATAAATAACACTTCACTCATCGTTCTTCCTTCAAATCCTATAGTACCTCCTACAGCCCAGTAAATATGAATAAACCCGAATAGAATTGACCATGCAAACGCTGCATAGCTAGTAAAAATCAACCATTGCTTTGATGTGCTAAGAGGACGATTATCTTTAGACTTTCTAATTGAAAATGACCCCTTTCCTCTATTATTTGTAATGTTTATCCTTTCCCTTTCAACTCCTTACAACATCAATAATATTAGCATGTGTGAGCTAATGATGTTTCTCATGGATTGCTCAATACACGACCCGTACCAATCTATCTTTAAGAGGACACGTGCTGCTCACGCTCCTTATCGCCGCCAACCCTAACGCTTCCTCTAGAGGGGGTGATTTTTGGTTTTACTTTCTTCGTCAAGAAACTATGAAGGAGCATACCGAGCACGATAATCAAAAGTCCCCCGATCGCCAAGCCATGGGGTAATGGAGATGATAGCAGGAGAACCTCCCCAATAATCACGAAGACGACCTGCGTTGACTGTGTCGCTTCGACAGCAGCTAATTTACCTTGGTGATCTCTCACTCTGTCTGTGGCGATAAAAAACAATGTCGTCGCAATCACACCTGAACATATGGCCACGATAAAAGATTGCAGGACTTGGTCCGCAGAAGGCGCCCCTACAGTGCGCCAACCCCAAGCTCCTATGATGAGCCAAAAGGGAAGGCTGGCAATGGTCATGCCCAATACTCTTTGGAACGTATCTAACCTCCCAGCACACAAGGCCATCATCTTACGATTACCTAGAGGGTAAGCGAAAGCAGCAATCGCAACGGGGAGTATACCGGCCATGATCATATACACCGTTAAATCTTGTGCGTGTTGCCACTGGATAAGCATGACGCCACACAGGATCAGGAGCGAAACTAACAAAGCACTGACTGGAATCTGATGTCTGACCTTAATCGGACCGTTATCAGATTGGACCGTTTCGAAAAACAAAGGGCCTAACAAAATACCAGCTACGATGGTCATCGGCCATGTCCCGGCGACTAACCATCCTGGTCCATAAGCGGCGGCATAGGTGATTGGCGCGTAAAATAAAACAAAACCGACGAAACTCCATAGTAGCCATTGTAAGGGTTGGGTGCGCATTTCAGCGAAGACTTGTTTAAGATTCCGTCGGCACAGTACAATAAGAAATAGAAAAGGGAGCATGAAGAGATATCTTAAAGATGAGCTCCACAACCAGCTGCCTCCAGAAAGCTCCATTGACCGATTAAGGATGAATGTCACAGCAAAGAACATAGAAGCGAGTATACCGATAAATATGTCTTTCATTGAAATCACAACCACCTTTCAATATAGCCGAATAATCTGACAATATAGCTGTGCAAGATCTCAAAATCTAATATTTAAATTTAAGACCATTCCTTAAAGGATATTAGACTTCAAGTAAAATATACTATATTTTAAGTTAAGAAAACTATACCACTTGGTAACAGAAGTGTACAGTCATTTTAGGGGGGCTTTTCATGGATCGCACACAGAATAACAACGACGCCGCTAAGTTAGCGAAACAAGTAGGAGAAACACTGAGAGGGATGAGACGGGAAAGAGGTTTAAGCCTACAAGAATTAGCAGATATAACAGATGTCAGTAAGTTAACATTAGGTAATATAGAAAGAGGTGAAGCCAATCCGTCCCTCAGTGTCATATGGAAGATAGCTAATGGGCTCAAGATGCCAATATCAGCCTTAATGAATGAGAAACAAGACATCATCCTTGCACGGAAAAACAGCGGAAACAAAGTGATCAGTGCCAATGAAGCATGCACGTTAGAGCCGATGTTTGATACGACACACTACGGTTCCGTGGAAATACACAGAGCGTTTCTCCAGCCACACAGTGAGTACGCACCAGGTGCGCACCAGGTAGGTGTCATTGAATATGTCACCGTCATGAAGGGAGAAGTACATATAAAAATACAGGATGAGTATTACCACCTGCACGAGTACGATTCAATGAAATTTAATGCTGATCAACACCATGCGTATCTTAATCCAACCGATTCCGAGACGGTGTTGCACTTTGTCATGACTTATACAAAAGGGTAAGTAGGAATCGATAGTCATGTCATGATTTATACAAAAGGTGAGCAAATGATCAGAGAATCATTGCACCTTGATGGTGAGTCCTGCGAAGCAACATTTGAGCGAAGCTCGAGTCGGAGAAGGGGGGCATCATCAAACAATAATGAACGTTGAAACCATATGAGATAGAGTGGATGAGTAGAATAGGCATATGAGTCGTAAACGATCACGTTATGGGTTAAAATAAAACACCTGAGATTATACACGTCGATTAAACCGTTTACTAGAAAGTTGGATGTTATGAATGAATAAGAGATGGATTGTTTATCTCGTGTCGTTTGCCGCTTTTTTTGGTCCATTTTCACAGACCATATACACACCGCTGTTGCCACAAATTGAGCAAGAGCTCCATACCACTACTTTTATGATTAATTTGACCATATCTATCTTTACCCTTGTTTTGGCTCTAATGCAAATGGTTTACGGCCCACTAACAGATACACGTGGAAGACGAAAGGTGATGTTATGGGGCGTCCTGATCTACATCGCAGCTTCTACAGGTGCGGCCTTGTCTTCATCTATTAGTTTGCTGATATTCTTCCGAGGCTTGCAAGCGGGAGGCATAGCTGTGGGTTCAGTTGTGGCGGTCAGTGTGATTGGTGATTTATATGATGGCAAGCTTCGAGGGCGTGCTATGGGTACCTTTCAAATGCTCGTTGCTTTGGGACCTGTGGTTGGTCCGGTCATCGGAGGATTCGTAGGAGAACATTTCGGCTTTAATAGTGTGTTTTGGGTATTAACAGTCGCTGCATTATTACTATTGTTTGCTTCTTATTCCTTTCTACCGGAAACGAAGCCGGAGTCTGGCCATAGAACGCCATTTTGCTTACGGCAGTTTTCTGATGTCTTGGCGAACCGGACAGGATCTTCGGTGATTCTATTAGGTTTAGTTCAATATTTTACATTTTATCATTTCTTGGTCTTTCTGCCTGGGCTCCTATCCGATTTATACGGCTTAACAGCGGGCCAAAACGGGATGGTCTTTCTCCCCATGTCACTATTTGTGGTCGTTGGTAGTTTCGTGGGTGGACGATTACAGGAACACTTTAGAAGTCATAAACTATTAGTCACCACAACGTCTCTAAATGTGCTAGCCACTCTCCTTTTTGTCATTGTTGCTCCAATTTCTTTACCTATCCTTATCGGAACGATCTCATTATTTGGCCTATGTCTCGGGCTTTCCTTACCCGTTCAAACGACGCTGTTGGCTGATGAGTTTCATCAAAATCGCGCAACCGCAACAGGTGTGTATAACTTTTTCCGCTACTTAGGTATGGCGGCAGGACCTATGATAGGTGGTATATTCCATCGGTTCGGCCATCGCATGGAATTTAGTTTCGCAGCCTTCCTCTTTGCTTGTATTGTTGGTTTCGCAGCGGTTCAGTTTTCCCGTTTACGTAAGGAGTCACAGATTACGGTATAAAACGAATATCAATAAAACCTCAAACTGTTCAGTTGTATTGACATTTGGGAGGAAAAGAGAATGAGAATTTAGAAGCTTTTTTGGACAAGCCTTTTGTTGATGGAAAAAAGGAACCCTCTCACTCTGAGAAGGTTCCTTCGTCCAGACGATAGTAATGATGCCACAACCATGACACGTTACAAAAAAATATATTCGTCATCCGGTCGAGCTAAATCTTCTATACGTTTCTGACAGGCCTCTAGCTGACTTAATGTACCAAGTTCTGTCACATCCACTTTGTCTTCGTTAGTTTCCAACGAACGCTTAAAGTCTTCAATATCGACATGCTCAATGACAAATTGTATAACGTCGGACGTTGTAGAGTCTGTGTCTAAGTACGCTAAAACTTCCTGCTTGAGTTCCTCGACTTTCTGGAGTTGTTCAGAGTTTAACCGTGTTCTTACTTTTTTCCTTGGCATCACTGATCACCTCACGGCTATTCTATCAATCTATGAATGTCAAAATCCCTCAAAGCATAGACGTCTATCTAACACTTTTTACGACGAAAGATGGCATTATTTGGGGGGGTGAAGCTAAACCACGCTTTGATACACACACTCGACAACAATGGTTTATATCTGAAAAAATTTCAGTTTTAGGAGGCTAACATATTGGAACCGAATATTAAGGTTATCGCTAAAAGGTTCAGAACCTTTGCCACAGAGGAATGCAGAGGGTCTAGTGAATTATACGCTCATCTATCATTAAGGGTCTCCGAAACCGATGATATCCTAACCTTAGCCACATATACAAGGGAAGGGCAACCCATACCTAACCTCCTTTTTGGTGCAGTACACTACCTCCTGTTAAAAGGGTATGATCACCCACTCCAAGACTTTTACCCAAGTCTAATAGACCAACCGAGAGATGTCGAAGCAGCGTTTCCCTATTTTAAGGACTTTTGTCAACAGTTCGCGGGGGATATCATCCCAATTTTAAAAAACAGGTGCGTTCAAACCAATGAGGTGAGCAGGTGTGCTTATCTTTATCCCGTTTTTAGTCACCTATACGATCAAGTGAAGAAACCCCTAGCGCTTATTGAAATCGGCACGAGTGCAGGTTTACAGCTACTGTGGGATCAGTACCGTTACTCATATGGTACTCATGATGTCTACGGTCATAAACAGTCTAACGTGCATATCGAGTCCCGGATACATGGGGATAACAAGCCTAAACTCCCACACCACATGCCAACTGTGGCCTCTAGAGTCGGCGTTGATCTTAACATACTAGATTTAGAAACAGAGGAAGATGCCCTTTGGCTTAAGGCGCTTATTTGGCCTGAACATCAGTATAGGAGAGCATTAATAGAGAAAGCGGCTAGCTGTGTCAAGGCCCATCCGTTAACCCTCGTTGAGGGAGATGGTGTCGCCCTGCTTCCAAACCTCGTCAAACAAATACCGAAAGAGCATTGCATATGTGTGTTCCACACTCACGTCGCCAACCAAATGTCTCAGGCAGTAAAAGAAAGACTTCTTGAGCATGTTAGACAGATAGGTGAAAAAAGGGACATCGGCCATCTATACAATAACATTCAAGACCGTGACCTTCACTTAGACTATTATGTAAACGGAGAAGCATTCACCAAAGTAGTAGGCCGAACAGACGGACACGGAAGATGGTTTACCTGGGGCATATAGATAGCTTTACCTATTGATAAGAGGCTGAGCTTAAGCATCCAGCCTCTTTTATTGATCTTTCCTTCCCGTTTCGACCATTCCGTGCTCTTCTTACAAAGAATGTAATAGCGCTGAAGCTTGTCCTGCCCGGTTACCAAGATTTGAAAATGGGCTTTTATATTGGTCACAATGCCTATTCCGAATTCATAACTTGTGGTAAGAGAATTCAACAATACTGTGAATTCCTGTTAATGGTTAAGAACCTATTTTACCTCGGTGCTAGTCTACTTACTAATAATAAGGAGGAGGAAAGGGACATGGATGAATTTCAAAATGAGTTGCAGGGCTTAAATGTTGGCAATTTTCAGTCTGACCAAGCGGTGCCCTGGACTCAAAATCCGTACACACCTGAAGATACGAGACAGATTGGGGTAGGATTTGGATTTGGTCGTTGCTTCGGCTTCTTCTGTTTCAACTGCTTCCGCTGCCATAACTGTTTCCGCTGTCACAACTGCTTCCGTTGTCACAACTGTTTCCGCTGTCATAACTGCTATAGATGCGGTGGTGGCGGGTACGGTAGCTAAATTATAGGTATTACATCCCACCCCCAACTCAACAATGAAGCTGTCTCATCCACAAAAGTAAGGATAGAGACAGCTTCTTTCAATTTTTAAATCAACATAATAGACAAACCGCTTTACATAAGATGAAATGAAGGGTTGAATAAATATTGTTAACCACCAGTAAGGAGGTGCGAAGTGACAGGAATAACGCCTTCTATGCGTCTGAAATTAAACAGAGACACATTTTATCTACCCGATCATAAGGAAAGTGTGTATTTCAGGAACAATGTGAACTCGTTTTCAATGCAAGGGACCATGATCGATAAATGGATAGATAAATTACTCCCAATGTTCACTGGGGAGCATACGTTGGAGGATCTAACCAGTGGATTACCGGAACCGTATCGGAACAGAGTGTATGAGATAGCGGAAGTGCTTTATCGGAACGGCTATGTCAAGGATGTTAGCCAAGACCATCCGCATCGACTATCAGATGAGGTTCTGAAGCAATATGCGTCCCAAATTGCCTTTTTAGACAGTATGGGGGACTCGAGCGCTTATCGTTTTCAACAGTATCGAGACTCTAAAATATTGGCTATAGGTGTAGGACCTATCCTAATATCTCTAATCTCAGCGCTAATAGAATCTGGGCAGCCTCACATCTACACCCTCATGACCGACAGGGGAACAACTCATACCGCTCGAATAGAGGAAGTGATTGGCCATGCGCAGCAAAAAGACCCTGATGTGACCCTTAAGGAGATATCTTATGCTGGGAATGAAACGAGACAGTGGAAGGAGACTATCGAAGCGTTTGATGCCATATTGTACGTGTCACAAGAAGGGCATATAGAGGAACTGAGGGAGCTGCATAAGGTGTGTAGGGAAGAGAAGAAAATATTTCTCCCGGCGTTATGCATAAACAAAGTGGGTTTAGCAGGGCCTGTGGTGCATCCTGAAACGGAAGGGTGTTGGGAATCAGCGTGGCGTCGCATCCACAACAGCGTTTTCCCTAAAAAGTCGTCAGTGGAGTCATGTCCACCAACAGCGGGCGCTATGTTAGCCAATGTGATCGTCTTCGAATGCCTAAAAGTGTTGACGGGTGTGTCTATAGCGGAGCAAAAAAATCGATTCTACCAGCTTAATCTAGAAACGTTAGAAGGAAGCTGGTATCCGTTTTTACCTCACCCCTTTGTCTCGAAACGAGCTTCTGTAGAATGGTTAGACGTTGGTCAGCTTGAGGATAGACTAGATAGACTTGGACATAACACAGAAAACAGGATTAAAAAGGGGAATAATGTGAAGGCCGAACGAGTGCTAGGAGACGCGCGCGTTGGAAATGAAAGTAGTACTAGAACCAAGACTGCGAAAAATGAACAAGAACAAAATGATGTGTTAGTATATTTCAATCGCTTAGTATCGCCTCAGTCAGGGATTTTTCATGTATGGGAAGAAGGGGATTTAAAACAGTTACCCCTAGCCCAATGTCGTGTTCAGCCTGTCGATCCCTTATCAACAGGGCCTGCCGCATTGTTGCCCAGTATTATCTGTTCGCATATGACGCATAAGGGAGCGAGAAGAGAGGCTGGACTCGTAGGGATTGAACTGTACGCCACCCGTTTTTTAGAGAAGATCGATACGACGCCACCTTCACAAGATGCCAATCGATCCTTTACAGAAGACCACACATACATTGGGGTTGGAGCGGGAGAGACGTTTGCAGAGTGTGTGTATCGAGGCCTACAGCAGTGTCTCACCCAGGCCCTTTTAAAAGAGGTGACGAGTCAAGCTCAAGCCGATCGGGCTCACTATCATAAAGTTTCACCCATCGAAGTTAAGGCTGTAGAGGATGAACTGTGTCAAATGTATGTGCAGGTTCTTACGACGAGTGATGGCGCACCAACAATTGGCTTGGCAGAAGACGCGTACGGGTTTCCAGTCGCATGGGTTTACGCCCACGATCGTTGGTACGCGAGCGTGGATATACATGAAACACAAGCACTCAAACGAGCGTTATTACAGGCCATACAGGATGAACAAAACCAGGAGGATCACGCCTCCTCCTCAAGCCTGACATTATCCCCTGCATTACAAGAGCTTCAGGAACCGTTAGCGCTTGTCATTCCTCCATTTGAAGCGTCTGTAAGCACCTACGCAAGCACTGTGCAGCAGGC
Source organism: Caldalkalibacillus salinus (assembly GCF_016745835.1). NCBI lineage: Bacteria > Bacillati > Bacillota > Bacilli > Caryophanales > Bacillaceae > Caldalkalibacillus > Caldalkalibacillus salinus. Next base: position 403,206 of record NZ_JAERVL010000004.1, read on the forward strand.
CATACAAGTCTTAGAAAGAAGCCAATTACAGATAGACGTCTTTGAATGCGGACTGGAATCGACCCTCAAAGAAGGTTTGGCTGGCGTGTCTGGTGTGACGTTACGTGAGGTGAATTCCTCATGAGTACGACTATTCTCATCATTGGTGAGGGATTACTAGCCGATTATGTGAGCGATGACTTGGCACGTCACTATGAGCTGGTACGGTACACTAATATAGAAGCGGAGATGAAAATACCTGAAGAGACGGCCCTCGCCCTCGTATTACAGGATCATTGGGCACCTTCTACTCATAAAAGGGCAGAAGATATATTCCGCCCCCGAGGGATATCTTGGTTACGGGGCTTTGTTGCTTTTGGTGAGGGACTGATGGGACCGTTGGTTCAATCAGACCAGTCGGGGTGTTCTCAATGTGCAGATTTGCGGTTGACTGTTGCAGGACGTGACCGTAGACAGATGTGGGAGATGAGGAAGAAGTTAGATGAAGCCCACGACCGTGGCCCTGACGTTTGGGCTTCCCGCTTAGGGCTCAAGCATATGAGTGAGCTTATGGTGTCTGAAGCTCAGAACATCGTACGAGGCAACGCTGCTATGTTGGTGGAACGGATGATGATTGTTCAGTTAAAAACGCTGGTCAGTACATCTCATTTCATTCTACCAGATTCCCGATGTACCGTGTGTGGCACGTTACCAGAAGATTCAGCAACAGCAGCACACATCTCCCTTAACCCCAGTCCTAAACTGAGCAGGGACACTTACCGTTGCCGCTCACTAGACGAATTAAGCGATTCTTTAACCAAAAGCTATCTCGATACCCGTACAGGACTCCTTAACGGTAAAATGCTAGATCTTAACACCCCCTTCGCTGACGCTGCTGTGAATATGCCCATGTTTGCCGGAGATGAGGGCGTGGGTGGAAGGACCCATATTTATGATGTCAGTGAGTGGGTGGCCATATTAGAGGGGCTAGAACGTTCCTGTGGGTTAACCCCCGGGGGTAAACGAACCGCCGTCCATGATTGTTACCATCACTTACAGGATGTGGCTTTAAACCCACTTAAAGTCGGAGTGCATACAGAAGAACAATATGCTCAACCTGGGTTTCCATTCAAAGCGTTTGATCCACACCAGAAGATGAACTGGGTGTGGGGTTACTCATTTTTACAGCAACGCGCCATTTTGGTCCCAGAGCTCCTCGCTTATTATAGTTTGGGGGGTCAACAGGGATTTGTCTACGAGACCTCTAACGGTTGTGCCTTAGGAGGTACTTTGGAAGAAGCGATATTTTATGCCATGATGGAGGTCATTGAGCGTGATTCGTTCCTGATGACATGGTACGCGCGACTCACGCTTCCCCGTCTCGACCTTGAGGCGGTGCAAGATACGGAACTCCAACACATGGTGGAACGTGTGCGAGCCGTAGCAGGGTATGATCTCTATGTGTACAATGCGACCATGGAGCACGGTGTGCCCAGTGTGTTTGCCATAGCCAAAAACAGAAAGCCCCGAGGGTTAAATGTGATTTGTGCCGCCGGTGCGCACTTAGATCCCGTTCGGGCAGTTAAGGGGGCTATACATGAGTTGGCTGCCATGATGGCCCCCGACGATAAGCTAGAACGCAATCAAGACAAATATAGACGCATGCTCCATGATTCCTCTTTGGTTAAGGAAATGGAAGATCATGGGATGTTATACGGCTTACCCCAAGCGGAAGAGCGCCTGCATTTCTTATTAAAGAACCGACAGCCTATGCGTACGTTTGAGGATGAATTTAGGCTGGCAACGCCACATGAGGACTTGACTGATGACTTAAAAGGGATTATGCAACAGTTTACCAGCATCGACCTTGATGTCATTGTGGTCGATCAAACGACACCGGAGATTCGCGGTAACGGATTGTATTGTGTCAAAGTGATTATGCCGGGTATGCTTCCGATGACGTTCGGTCATCACCTTACCCGATTAACCGGTCTTGAAAGGGTACGTCAGGTGCCTGTACAACTAGGGTATGCCACACAGCCCCTAACTGATGACCAACTCAATCCATACCCTCATCCGTTTCCATAACGGATGAGGACCAAGGAGGGGAGAAGAATGAGTTTAGACACATTCCTGTACAATCTTCATTTTAATGTCGATAAAGTAACCCCACCGGGTTGGGAGGTCGATTGGGATGATGCACCACTGCCCTATAAGCTGTACCATCAACTTCCAGCAGTACCCTTATCTCTTGAAGTCCCCCTAACGCTTGATGCAATCTCTGTCCGATCCTCCGTCAAGCCGACACACGATGAGATCGGACACTTGCTTTGGTACGTCTACGGTCTTAGCCAGGTGAGTCATACGCCATATTTATCTGAAGATGAAGATACTATGGATATCATGCAGTCCTATCGTCGCTTTGTTCCTTCCGGCGGGGCACGCTATCCTAATGAAGTGTACGTTTATCTTAAACTAGAGGATATACCCACAGGGGTGTACCATTATGATGTGGCCCACCATCGCTTGATTTTGTTACGAGAAGGACACTATGACAACTATATCGCACGAGCGCTAGGGCATCGCTGTGACATAGGAGCCTGTTGTGGCACCGTATTCGTATCGACACGGTTTTGGAAGAATTATTTTAAATACCATAATTTCTCTTACCGCCTCCAAGGGCTAGATACGGGTGTCCTCATCGGGCAACTGTTAGAAGTAGCCAAACGATTTGATTTTGCCTCCCCTGTATATTTTCAGTTTTTAGATCGTGCCGTCAACCATCTTCTAGGCTTATCTGAACGAGAAGAAAGTGTCTACGCAGTCATCCCACTATCTGAGAAGACGATGGATGCTGGTCACCATAATCAGGCCGAGCGTATAGGCGCCAATGAAGCTTATGACCTGAGCAAAATAGAAGAGGCTACATCATTATGTGCCGAGCTACCAAAACGCCAACACCACATCATTGAGCGGTCTAGAAATGTCAAACCGTTTCCTATGTTACTTAAACTGAACGAGGCAGCGATGCAGGAAACGACGCGAGCGTTTGGCCGTCTGCAAACGTCTGAACGGATGGCGGACACTGCCTACACTGGTCACACTGATCTAACGGTCCCTTTGCCTCAAGTGACAAGAGCCTCGTATGATCTCGCAACTGCCAGCGGTGAACGTTATTCTCCTGAAATGGACTTCGTCTTGGGAAAAGTAAGCCAAAGTCAGTTAGCCACGTTACTACAAGAAACGATGGCTACTTTTAAGCATTGGAACGATATCGACACGACCGTTCACAGACAAATCCCCACTCGGATCAAACTGTACGTCTGTCTCTATCAAGTTGAAGGTATACCAGATGGGGCCTATTATTACGATTGCACAGCTCACACGTTACAGCAGGTTCATCCTGGGGACCATCGCTTGCCCTTACAATTGGGGATGGATATGGCGACGGTGAATGTCCTTCAAACCCCCTTGTGCTTTCATCTCGTAGGCGATAGAGACCACTATATCCCATCACTCGGATACAGGGGATACCGTATACAACAGATGGAAGCAGGCATGCTTTTACAGAAGCTATTGCTAGCTGCGACTACACTGGGGATGGGCGGGCATCCATTGCTAGGCTATGACGTGAAACAATGTGACGAACTGTATCAGCTTCAATCGCGAGGTCAAACAACCCTTATTCAGATCCCGGTCGGTCCCTACCGTCCAAGGCCATGGATAAAAGCAAACCTCCAAAGTTGAAGAAGGAGGCATACAAAGGTAGGTTTTAGCGAAGCTTGAGAGAGAAAGATGGAGAAGAGATAGGAATCAGGTCTGGACGATGGGTACAGGTTATGTGAACATACATATAGACGACCATAAAGTTTACAAGGTGTCCATATGGGGCATTTTTTCTTTTTGGTACATACAACAATGAATAGAGGTGACAGGAGAGGATGAACACGGACAGGTGGATCGGATTAATTGCCGGCACTGTATTTTTTACAGCACTATTTGGAAGTATGAGTATTAATACGAATGCTCACGTTTATTTGACTTACTTTAATACGATCATACTCTTAATTCTAGTGGTAAGAGAATGTTTGAAAGATTAAAACGACTTAATATCAAAATCATTTGGTAAGCAAAATGTAAGATAAATAAGACCATCAGAAAGACGATATTCATTATCTCTAAACGAATTGAATAGATAAACGATCGCACCCTGCAAGAAGCCAAAGGGTGTTTTTCTAATTAGTGCAGGTGTGGATGTCTAGATGTGACATATTATGTCAATCGAAACATATATCATAGAGGAGGGAGTGCAACATACATAAAATACCTATGACCGTTAAACCATTCAGTTATTGATACTTGATAGAACAAATGTAGCACGGTGTTCTCACTTCCTCCTACAAGAAAGGGGAGAGAGCATTGAAAAAGCGATTGGTTTTAGCCCTAGTGTTGGTGGTGACCTTTGCATTACCTTTAACGGTGTTGGGCCAAGTGTATGATATTGACGGGCATTGGGCCGAAGAGACAATTGTAAACATGATGAAAAAAGGTCACATTGAGGGCTATCCAGATCGGTCATTCCGGCCGGATACACCTATTACGAGAGCCGAGTTCACCATGGTGGTCGTGAGTGTCTTGAATTTAGAGGGAACAACGACGAGGGGATTCCCAGATGTGTCTAGAAACCACTGGGCCTATGGTGCGGTCGGTACAGCGACAGCGTACGGGTTAGTTGAAGGGTACGAGACAGGATTATTTAAACCGAGCCATCATATCACCCGGGCAGAGTTAACAACGATTGCTTCCCGAGCGCTAGCAGAAGCGAGAGAAGTGGATCGTATCCCTAGATCAGAACTTGATTTTACCGACAGTCACGACATTCCGAGTTGGGCGAAGCGACACGTGGCGTACGCAGCTGACGCAAAGCTAGTTGGGGGATACACAGACGGTTCCTTTCGCGCTGACAGATTAACCACTCGGGCAGAGGCTATCGTGATTTTAGAGCGCCTGGAAAAACTCATGGTTAAAGAAGGGATTGGCTTAGGAGGACGTCATAACCCCGGTGGTTCTGGAGGTTCTGGCGGTTCCGGCGGGTCCGGTGGTTCTGGAGGTTCTGGCGGTGGCGGAAATGATAAGTGTGAAGAGAACCCGGATCATGAGGGTTGTGGAGAGGAACCCCCAACCACATGTGAAGAGAACCGCGATCATGAGGACTGCCAAGAGGATCCACCCAACACATGTGAAGAGAATCCAGAACATGAGGATTGCAAAGAGAAATCTAGCATCTGTGACTTAGATCCATTCCATGAGGATTGTGTCATTATCGATCCGGAAAACCCGACCGAAGGCATTAACGATATCATTGATGACGTTCAGGATACGATTGACGATACGGTCGATGATACGCAAGATACGGTTAATGATACGATCGATGATACACAGGATGCCCTCGACGGAGGGTGTAGTCTTGATGAACTATTAGAACTAGACAATACAGTCGGTACGGTTAAAGACTGCGTCGACGAATTATTAGGCAACGACTAAAAGAGTTCTTAGCCATTTTTAAGCGTTTTTATGCGATCCTAGAGGTCCGCCTTGAGCGGGCTTTTTTGTTGGTCATGGACGTGTAAAAGTGAGAGCATACTTACCGTCAATACATATTAGGGATATGATTTTATTTTTATGTATTAACTCCGTGCATGAAAGTGGTCAGAACATCCTAACTTTGATAAGCTTATATTTGCCATAATGAAAAGTAATGTTAAGAATGAGTGTTAGTTATGACATATTCACAGAAAGGCAGTGAAATGATGAAAAAGCTATTTATTTTAATCTTATCCATGCTATGTCTCGTTGCTCTAGCAGCGTGTCAGACGAATGAATCCACTGGTGATGGGGAGGGAGAAAAGGACATACTCACTGTGTGGGTTATGGGTTCAGATGAATACTGGCGTACATACCATGATAACCTCATCGCAGAGTATATGGAGAACAATGAAAATGTACAAGTGGATGTTGAGTATGTGCCATGGTCACAAGGAGAGAATCAATTAGTCAACGCAGCGGCCAATCAACAAATGCCTGACGTGTCCACCATTGCAGGTCGGTGGACAGCACAGTTAGCTTCGATGGGTGCTATCGAATCTTTAGATGCTTATTTTGAAGAAAGTTACCCTGACGCATTTGTTGAAGCGGCATGGCAAACGACGCAATACCAAGATCAGACGTGGGGCATACCCGTTGGATTTACAACCACTGGTCTCTTTTATCGTCAGGATTGGTTAACTGATGCCGGTTTTGAAGCCCCACCCGCGACGTGGGAAGAGTTTGAAGCTGTGGCCGAAGCGTTTACGGAAGACGATCGTTATGGCTTTGGTCTCGTCGGGACAAATAATATGGAGACGACCATGTTTTGGGCTCCGTTTTTGTGGACCAATGGCGGAAAGTTTCTCTCCGACGATCTAACGGAAGCACGGTTTAATCAGCCAGAAGGTGTGGAGGCTCTTGAGTTTTATGTACGATTGTTCCAGGAAGGGTGGGCACCTGAAGGCAGTATTAGTAATGATCGAGGAGACTCTAGAACGCTATTTTTAACGGGGGCGGTAGGGATGACAACACAAGGCCCATGGCTACCCAAGTTTATCAGAGATGAAGCGCCAGATATGGACTACGGCATTGCCCCATATCCTCAGAACAAAGTTCCTGCTAACCTTGGGACAGCGGACCATATTGTCATGTCAGCGAACGCTAATAACAAACCTTTAGCGTGGGACTTTATCGACTTTTTCACGAACGAAGAAAATGATCTGAAATGGGCGGAGTTCCAAGGGTTTATCCCTTACCGTAAAGCGAACCTAGAACAAACAGATATGAAGGACGATCCCGACTTCGCTGTATTCTTCGACGTCGCACATGAGGCGATCTCGTATCCAACACTACCTGAATGGCCACAGATAGACCAAGCGATAGCGGAGGCGATGCAACAAGCGTTAATGGGGACAAAAACACCCCAACAAGCGTTAGATGAGGCAGCTGAAAAAGTGAACGACCTGTTAGCGGAGGAGTAGGGGAACATGAAGAAAGCGGATCAAAGGGCGGGGGTACTTTTTATACTACCGGCCCTTCTTGTGTTACTGACCGTCGTCCTGTATCCCATCATTCATACACTCTATTTAAGCCTGCAAAGCAAAATACTCATCGCGCCACAACGGGACCAGTTTGTCGGGATACAAAACTATATGAATGTGCTCTCAGATCCTGAGATGCTCTCGTACGTGTGGATTACCGTCGTCTTTACAGTGTCTTCCGTGGTACTCAAGCTAATATTAGGCTTATGTGGTGCATTACTATTAAATGTTAAACGAAAAGGGACAAAAGTATACTGGTCCATTTTTATGATTCCTTGGCTTATCCCATCTGTTGTGGCTGCACTTATATGGAGATGGATGCTACATGACCAGTTCGGTATTGTGAACCATGTCTTACTGCAAGTGGGCTTAATTGAGCACAGGATTGCGTGGCTAAGTGACCAAGCGTTAGCGCTCTTATCTGTGATTATAGTCGATGCGTGGGTCGGCATTCCGTTCATGATTGTGGTCCTATTAGCTGGTTTGAACACGATCCCTAGAGAGTGGTATGAAGCGGCGATGGTGGACGGTGCAAACGCATGGCAGCGTTTAATATATATCACCTTACCTGGGCTAAGACCAATGTTACTCGTCATGGGCACATTGAGCTTTATCGGGACGTTCAATAGCTTTAATATCATTTATACCATGACGGGTGGAGGGCCTGTGGGATCAACACGTACACTCATTATCCATACACATCAATTGGCCTTCACCGAGTATGACTTTGGCTTAGCAGCAACCGTCTCGGTCCTAACATTGATCTTCATTCTCATTAGTACGTACACGTACCGTCGGAAGCTTGTCCAAGAGGGAGGGAAGGCATCATGATAAAATCGATCAGTTGGTATATAGCCGTAACCGTCTATGCCCTTATACTAGCCTTCCCGTTTCTATGGATGGTGTCTACAGCCTTTAAGCCGACGAATGAGATTCATCGCTTGCAACCGTCATTTATTCCTGAAACACCCACCATTGAAGCATTTGTCTACGTCTTAACGGAAACCCAGTACCTTATGTATCTCAAAAATAGCCTGGTTGTATCGGTTGCCACCACGGTCATTTCTGTTTTATTCGCCGCAATGGCTGGTTACGCCTTTTCCAGAATTCGCTTTAAGATACGCTCAAAGATACTGAGTGGTTTTTTAGCCGCTCAGATGATTCCTGGTGTGATCTTAATCATTCCCATCTACTTCATCTTGTTGCAGCTCCAGTTGACGGATACGTACATAGGCTTGATTCTGACATACGTCAGCTTTGCGCTTCCTTTTAGCACCTGGATTATGACAGGCTATTACAAGAGCTTACCTCGAGAGCTTGAAGAAGCAGCCTTCATTGATGGGGCTAGTCGAATGCAAGCGTTCATTAAAGTCATTCTGCCGTTATCTACGCCAGGGTTAATGTCGGTCGGCATCTTTGCTTTTATCCTGTCCTGGGATGAATTCCTCTTTGCCCTGACCTTGACCAGTACAGAAAGCATGCGAACCTTGCCCTACGGACTATATAGCTTTATGAGCCAATACGGCATTCAGTGGAACCAGCTGATGGCAGCTTCCATTATCACGATGGTCGTGCCCATGCTCATTTTTATCTTTTTACATCGGTACTTTATCAAGGGATTCACAGCGGGAGCAGTGAAGGAGTAAGAGTGACAGACAGATACTCACCGAAATGATTTTGAAACGGACCACAATGGTACACTTTACAAGGTCGTATCTTTTCCCGATATCCTTAGTTTCCATAAGTAGGGTGGGGAAATTGCCTTACACGTTTGTGATAGGGTAGAATTGATGTGTCATGATTTAGGATAAAAATCAGCGTAGGCGTCCTTGCTTTTTACAGTGTTTATTCATTTGATCGAGGAGGTATGATCGATGGCCTATATTTACTTAGCAATCGGCATTTTGTCAGAGATTATAGGGACAGCATTCCTAAAAGCTTCAAATGGTTTCACAAAAGTCCTTCCAGCTATTGGAGGACTTGCTGGCTTTGGAATGGCCTTATACTTTTTATCGTTGGCATTTAAATCTATTCCTTTAAGTGTGGCTTATGCGACATGGTGCGGGGTAGGTATAGCAGGGGCTTCATTACTCGGCTTATTGATTTGGAAAGAAAAGATGAGTGTTGTTGGTGTCATCGGGATTATTTTAATTGTGATCGGTATTGCCTTGGTCAATTTACCTTCAAGTGAAGCAAAGACGGAGGTTGACGGGGAGATTGGCGTTCACAGGGTAGATTAATATCATGAGAAAGACAATAGTCGAATAGTAGTCTAAAAATCCTCGGGGCCGTCACGTTGCCGAGGATTTCCATTATACAAGGTTCTAGGTATATGGCGTTCCAAAGTATATAAGTTTTAAGGCGTATGCAATTGATACTATAAAAAAAAGGAAATAAAGCAAGGAGGAATGATCATGGAAACCATTAATAGGTATGGCCTAATATTGCTGTTTACTTCGGTCATCATGTATCAAGGAAGTATCATGTTAGTCTTTGCACAGGGCGTGTTTGGGTCTCCCATAAAACTCTTCTTAATCCCTACGTTACTTGCGCTTATCGGTATTTCCTGCGTCCTGTATGCCAAGGTAGTAGACAAAGATTTAGTCAAATTAGAGAAAGATAGTAAGAAAGAAATTCTCTACGTCAAATCATCCAACGAGGTAAGCGATGAATGAAAAACAGGCAAGTCCACTCATGTCGCATCTGTGCTCTCTTCTATTTGACATCCGATTGAAACTTCTAATTGATGAACCTCGTCGATTACAGAGAAGGGGGGATTTTTGTGACAAAAAGTACAATAAACAAGAGAAAAATTTGGGTCTTGAAATTCGTTATTTTATTGATGATTGCCCTTAGCTTCGCTTTTCATTATTCACCTCATACGAGTTATGCTTGCAGCTGCGCGGAACCTTTACCTGTGAATGAAGAGATGGAACGTAGCGCTGCCGTTTTCTCCGGAAAGACTGTCGACATGTTTGACAAAAATGAAAATAGTTCCACACTCTCCTCAGCTGATCCAATCGCTGTGAAATTTGAAGTAGAGGAGTCATGGAAAGGTGTAAACCAATCCCAGGTTATCGTCTACACTGTCAGAGAATCAGCGAGTTGTGGCTTTGAATTCGAACTAGATCAACAGTATTTAGTCTATGCACAAGAAAGAGATGGAGAGCTCGACGTTAGCCTCTGTTCCCGTACAACTCATTTATCCAACGCTCAGGAGGATATTGATGAGTTAGGCCAAGGAGACAAACCAACAGAACAAGTTTCCATTGACTTAGAGGATGAAGGTTCAACACAGTATCAATCTGCTTCTATTGTAGTGTTTATTGCAGTATTAATATTGGTTGGTGCATATATGACAAGGCGAAAGAGGCAAACACAGGAGTAGAACGATATTCCGGATGTGTCTTGGCATATTTGTTGTTGAAGGGGGATGAGAGATCAAAGGGCAAGCTGGCTAGACTCTCGTTCTACTGTTTCTCATCGAATGTCGTGACATGATGGACGCCAGCGTCATAAATCACAAACTCTATGTGATCGACGACTTGATCCTCCTCAACACCCCTTTCTAACAGTTCAATCTTCAGTGTTAGCGTATCGATAGTATGAATATCAATATCCTCGACGGATCGGTATTGAAACGTTTCATATAAGCTCATAGATTCACTGATCACAAATCGATTGGCTGGATACATATGGCCATCCTGATCCACAAGGCTCATTGAAAAAACGAGCCTAGGTGTTTCATCATCAACGGTGTTATACGTCCATTTTTTATACCAAAACCCGAAGTGAAGCCGGTTTAACTCAGGCAATACATAAAAATCAGTTAAATTAATGTTAAATTGATCTACTCCAGCGTGGGGATTTTCAAAAGTGAGCATCTCGGCGCTGTATTCATCCACACTCGACCACATCACAGGTGCTGTATGGCCTTTTTTTATCTGAGTCAATTCCCTGTTAAGATACACCCACAGGCCACTGATAGATATTGACATGATGAGGAGTAACAAGACCCACTTATTGCGTTTTGACACTTCGGCACCACCCCTTTCTTTCCTGTAAATCGATATTAGATACTTACCTCAAATGTTTAATCTCTATGTAAAAGTCCTATCGTATTGTTTTATCGTTTTGAGCAATTGAATGGGCTTACTTTAACACCTGCAACATCTTTCGACAAATTAAATATAAATTCCTTTTTTGATCTCAGACGCACAGCTAATAGAAAGAAGCCTACACTAGAGACCATTTGGTATTTTATGCTAGTATAATTGTTGTGCAGGAAATTGTTGGGCGATGGTTGTAAAGGTGGATTTGGTAAACGATTCAGAGTGGGCCCCTACCATTGGTGGGGGGTGTGGAGGGAGGAGAGCTAATGAAAAGCGTTCTTATGTCCATCTTGGGGCTTGTTTTAATGACTGGCTGTAGTCATAGCGTTGACCGTACCACAACCGAATACGAGGATACAATCGCAGCCCAAAATACTGAAATTAATATGCTAAAAGAAGAGATTAAGGCATTAACTTATGAGAATAAAACCTTAATCACGCAACAAGATAACCTGAGTGGGGATTTGCAAAGTTTGAATTGTAAAGCTAAGGGCATCATGCCATTACAGGAGGACCATAGCAACGAGTTTATTACTTACGAAGAATATCAAAACCTATTTAATAAAATGAAAAAAGAATTATCGATACCACGTTATGCTTTAGAAAAGAGTACACCAGATGACGAATTAACCATAATCGATGAAGAGATTAGCTTTGGAGAACGTAAATATATCACAAAAGACGGGGAGTTTACCGGCATAGGTCTTCAGTCTACGCAAAAAATACTATTTTATCAAAACAATGAAGGCAACCGTCTACTGACTCTGACTATTGCCTATACGCCATCTATGATGAGCAATGATATCGTATATTACAATATGATTAGTGGCTACAACATTGATGAAGCACTAACAAATAAAGCGGACTTAATAACATTGAGTTATAAGAATTTAATAATATCTATTTTGCAAACTGCTTTAGATGAAAGAGATATGAACGACACGATAGAAGCGACAAAAGAAATAGTAGATTTCTTAGAGAAAGAAGATATGTAAAATCCGAGTAGCCAGCGTCTCTATGTAAACAGGACTTAGTTGAATGGTCATATAGGCAGGACATTTGGCTACTTGGAAACAAGCGAGGTTGCAGAATATTATGTAGTTATTGAGATCTAGGCTACTCGCCTTTATAGCTGTCATCGACTACGATTCCATCGCAGCATATCAAAGGATTGCTTTCAATCTCAATGAAAACTTCATCGTCAGGCTTTCCCTCCTTAAAATTAGCCGTCAAGAAGGTGTAAGGGTTGTCACCTTTTAAGTCCATCCCATATGATACCAAAACATCACTATACCCCTTAACATAAAAATAATGATAATCATCTCCCAAAGAGTAAGAGTGTATCTTGGAATCGTTCTCCATTTGAGTACCATCCAGCCAGTTCAAAACCTTTTCTTCATTCTCTAGTTTTATTTGATCGTGGTCATACGACACGATAAAAGGTTCGTCTGTATACATGACTTGTAGGTATCCCACTACTGTCAACATACACACTAAGAGTGAGTAAAAGAAAAAGTGTTTTCTCATGAGTCCTCCTTTGTTCGGACGTTATTAAATCCAAATCATCACTTTTACATACTATCCTCATATTTTCATAAAATCCAGTGTTTGTAAATGGCTATATAGTCTAGGATATACAAAGAAAATATACTCAACGATGAAAACCTGCAGGAGTTTGAAAGGTTAACATCGTATTTCTTGTTATTAGGGTTCAACAGAAAAATTGTAACTGGCGTACAGCGTAAAATGGGTTAGGGGGGATACAAAAGTGTTTGGACTAAAACCAAAAAATAAAGTTGGGGTTAAAACAGTTAAATTAGACAGGAGAATACCGCTCTCCAACTATACAAAAGGGTTTGCTAGTTTAGAGTACAAGGTCAATGAAAAAAACGAAAGTACATACTCGAAAAAAAAATAAGACATTAAAAAATCTTGTCTAGTTAGGCAGGATATTTTATTTTTTACAAATGGGTTTTCCAACAACAGAAATCCCCGCTCTGGAGAGAAGTGTGGCTTTATTCCAATGAGAAATGGATAACAGAGAAGGATGGAAAGACAACCCCGTTAGTTTATGGTTTCTGCCTATCTACTAATAGTCCGACTATGATGCCTAATAAAATATTGGTGATTAAAATAGGGTTAATAGAGTCCAGTGCATTCATAAGAATAAATGTTAATACACCTGCTACAAGTCCTAATAAAAAAGCATTACTAGACATAAAAATAACTTCCTCCTTCATTCCCAACCAGAATATTATTATTCTATTATAAAACAAAAAAAATGCCCACCCTAGTACAACGAATATTTGCCAGGCTATGAGCAAACATCTATTCGCTGACAGTATGTTGACTCTCCCTCATGCTACGTTTAACGGACAGAGCCGTATCAACAACACGGCGTTATAAATTCATGTTCTCAGATAAAAGTATAGCTGTATAATAGAGTACAATTGATAGTATATGAAAAATTGCAAAAAGGAGAGAAACGTATGGATTTAAGTATAGTATTAAAATCTTTGACTACTAAAAGGCCTATATTCCATTCAGAAGCGGATTTTCAACATTCTCTAGCATGGGAGATTCGAGAGCATTATCCAGATAGTAAAATTCGGCTTGAAACCAAAATCTATGGAGCAAACACAAAGGTTTATTTAGACATACTCGTTTATTATAAAGGGCTAAAATATGCTATAGAACTGAAATATAAAACACGGACTTATACCGGTATCATAGACGGAGAGGAATTCTATTTAAACAATCAAGGCGCTCAAGACATAGGGAGATATGACGTCTTGAAAGATCTTCAGCGATTAGAGCAGATGGTTCAGTCCGGCGTTGTGGATGAAGGTCTTTTGCTCTTCCTCACAAATGATGCCTCTTACTATTCAAGACCTGAAGGAATGAGACAAACAGTAGACCAAAACTATCGTATTTATGAAGGAAAAAGCGTCCGCGGTCAGTTAAGCTGGAGTGAACATGCGGGGGCAGGAACCATGAAGGGCAGAGAAAACCCAATCTCTTTACAAGGTCAATACGTGATGAACTGGGAAACGTATAGTCAATTAGACGATGCTAGCAGTGGACAGTTTCGATATCTCATGCTGACAGCCCAAGGCAATAGTTCAAAAGCTTTAGATAACGGACACAAAGTCAATTTAGCTGAAGAACCATTAGTAGAAGCAGATAGTGTCCAATCTTATCACAATCATTATCCTGCATGGTTCAAATCTTTCACTCAGAAGAGACAGATCCCAAAATCTCAATATGACCTCACAGACAAACTAACTGCCCATTTAAGAGACATTGGATTTTCTGTGCAAAATAACAGAGAAGTAGGCAGAGACAAAATTGACATACATGCTAAAAAAGATGATGAGACGATCGTAATAGAAGTCCGCTACAAAACAGCATTACTCAAAACAATATTTGAAGGGCAACACGTTGATCTTAAGAAACAATATTTCCCGCTATGATTATGTTAGGGATCTCGGAAAAGTGGAAAGGATCGTAAAGAAAAGGCCGGGCATGAAGGGCTATGCCATCCTTGTAACAAATGATCATTTATATTGGCAATCGCCAAGAAAGGTAAATGCTATTGATAAGGATTTTCACATCCACGAGGGGCATGTGTTGACAGGTGTATGTGCTTGGAGTGAGGAAGCATCTACAGGGACCACCTCTGGGCGTGAAGAGCCGATTTATTTTGAAAGATCTTACCCGCTCAAATGGCAGCCATATCTCACGTTAGGCACAAAAAAGAACGAAGTATTTCAGGTCCTTATTGTCGAGGTGGATTGAAGCGGGAGGAACGCTCAAACACATAACGCAACATGCAAAAAGGATATCGTACGAAGATATGCTAAATGAAGAAATCATTATTAGTCACGACTAGCAACTTAATAGGTTAATCATATCTATCCAGAACGTTTTGAAGACTTGTACCATGAACTCATGATGATTACTAAGAAAACCAGGGTGAAGAGTTGAAGAAGAATGGAAGTAGATCTATAAGTTTGGCACTCTGGAATGGGAGAAGCAGGACGGAAATAGTCGCCGCGAGATCGTGTTGAGTAGAAATTAGCGGATATAGAACCGACATAGACTGTTACTTAAGTATTATTTATTTCTTCAAAGCTTGTATAGGCCACTGGACTACCAGTACCAAATTTTTTTATTATTTGTTCTGTTGAAGATTGAAATCTTAACAACACTTCTGCAGGCGCCTCAATGCCGTCAAAAAACTTTCTATTTTTCTCAGTGCCTTCTTCAACAATACCCCATTTTGTTGGCTGGAATGCACAGACTACTTTACCACGATTAATACCAACAACATATTGAATGTATTGAGGCCTTCTTTTATCTAACTTCCAGTTTCCACGAGTTGCTTCGTAGTAATCCTTACCATCTTTTAGTCCGTTATGAATTTTTAATAACAATATTTCATGTGTCATATGAGTCCTCCAATTCTTACTATAAATATATCAAATGTTTGACATGACATGAGAAAATAATAATAAGAAGATAGATCAGTCGCTTGCCAAACTCAATCCCTCGGCCATCTTGAGCGCGTGCTACGTGTTTGTCTTTCAAGTTTCTACTTTACAGGAATGCACCTTTAAGTATCTTTTTTTTTGTATACAAAACACCTTAACGGTTAAATAGTCTACGAAGGAACACACCCTGCTGTTTTCTGCTATTTGATGACATCCCATATTTTCATTATTTTAAGCTGTTTGGCATTTGGTGCATTAATAAACTCCTCTATAAAGTCTTCCAGCTCCTCTGGTATATGATTAACAATAGGCCAAGGCGTGTTAATCCTACCCAATAAATAATCCACAGAGCAATCAAAGATTTCGGCAATCTTCAATAGCGCCGTTCCGTCAGGTTCATTTCGACCAGTCTCATAATGACTATAGGCTTGACGGCTAATCCCCAATTGTTCAGCCATATGATCTTGACTGAGACTTCTTGCTTTCCTGTTTTCTTTTAATCTATCAGGCAACATAAAATATCCCCTTAAAATGGAATGATGTAAATACTGTGTGTTGCCTATAATTATAACGCAACAATCTGTTGCATTTTAGTTACAAAAAATAGCAAATAGGCATTGACTGATACTTAAAATATTATGTATGATGATTCAAGGTAAAATATATTAAACGTAGATTTTTATAAAATAAGCAACCAAAAATAGCTCTTGTCTAAAAGACTATCTAAAAGGCTATCTAAAAGGCTATCTAAAAGACTATTAGAAAGGAATGATTCCATGCCAGCACCCCGTAATTTTAACCGAGACAACCTCACCCAACAATGCCACCACAAGATGACCCTCACCGAGATCAAACTCAAAGTCCTCCAAGTCACCTACGCTTTACTTCAGGACGACATATATACTAAGCAGGAAGCAGCCCAAGAGCTCATAGATGTTATTCAAAGGCTAGAGGTAGAG